>CAYSOD010000058.1:0-13180 GCA_964432385.1 uncultured Rubrivivax sp. | reverse complement strand
GCAGCTCAGGAAGATCAGCAGCACCTTGGGCAGCTCGCCGATGCCGAACCAGATGATGATCAACGGCAGGTAGCTCAGGGGCGGTAGCGGACGGTAGAACTCGATGGGCGGGTCAAAGATGCCGCGCGCCACGCGGCTCATGCCCATGGCGATGCCCACGGGCACCGCGGTCACCACGGCCAGCGCGAAGGCGGCGAACACCCGCCCCATGCTGGCCACGAAGTGCTGCCACAGCGGCTTGTCGTTGGCTGCCCCTGTGAGGTACTCCCAGAACTGCTGGCCCACCGCTTGGGGGCTGGGCAGGAACAGCGGCTTGATCCAGCCCGCGTTGGTGACCACGGCCCAGGCCACCAGCAGGGTCACGATGGTCACCACGCTGATGCGCAGGCTGCTGCCTTCGCCGGGCACCTTGAAGGCGCTGGTTTTCTGGGCGGTCGCGGTGGGCTTGGTGTCCTCAGCCATGGGCGGCCTCCTGCTCGGGGGCGTGTGACGCGGCCTGCGAGCGGTGCGTGGCCGGCTCGCGGTGGTGGATCAGCGCCAGCACCTCCTCGCGCAGGGCGATGAAGGCGGGGTCGCTCTTGCAGCGCCGGGCGTCGCCATGCTGCAGGAACTGGCGTGAGAAGGGCAGGTCCTCGAAGACGCGGGTGATGCGCCCTGGGCTCGGGCTCATCACGATCAGCCGCGTGGCCAGGAACAGGGCCTCCTCCACCGAGTGGGTGATGAAGAACACCATCTTGTGCGTGGCGGCCCAGGCGCGCAGCAGGATCTCCTGCACCTGTTCACGGGTGAAGGCGTCCAGCGCGCCCATGGGCTCATCCATCAGCAGCACGGCCGGGTCGTTGGCCAGGGCGCGCGCGATGCCCACGCGCTGCTGCATGCCGCCGGACAACTCGTACACCGCGCGCTCAGCGTACTTCTCCAGCCCTACGAGCGCCAGCTTGTCGCGGCTGATGCGCTCGCGCTCGGCACGCTCCACCCCGCGCATGCGCAGGCCCAGCGCCACGTTGTCCAGCACGTTCAGCCAGGGCATGAGGGCGTGCTTCTGGAAGACGACACCGCGGTCCGCCCCCGGGCCCGCCACGGGCTGGCCGTCCAGCAGGATCTCCCCAGTGGAAGGGGGCAGAAAACCGGCCAGGCAGTTCAGCAGCGTGGTCTTGCCGCAGCCCGAGGCGCCCAGGGCGACCACGAAGTCGCCTTCCTGCATCTTCAGGTTGACGGCGGCCAGGGCCTGCAGCGTGCCGCCCTTGACGGCGTAGTTGACCGTCAGGTCGCGGATGTCGAGGGTGGGCATGGTGGCAGTGAGGAGCAGGTGTCGCTGGGCCGGGCCGTGCACAGCCCGCCCGTTTGGGGATGCAATGGACTGTGCCTGTGCCCCGGTGTGCCCAGAAAGGGCCAGCATGCCGCGCTCCTTGGGGCCAGCGGGCAAGGACTTTCCCGTAGAGGCGCTGCCTGTGCGCCAGTCTGCGCCTTCAATGCAGGGCCGGCGTGGCGCGCCGCACGGCGCCACGCGCACGGGCGAGTTCATCGGCCGCCAGCGACAGCGCGCGTATCCCGGCGGCAATCTGGCCGGCCGCAATGGACGACAGGCGCAGGCGGAAGTGCCGGCAAGGGTAGGGCGGGGCGATGAAGAACACGTCGCCCGGCTCGATCAGCACGCCGTGGCGGCGAGCGATCTGCGCCAGTTCCGAAGCGTCGGCCCAGGTCGGCGCTGACACCCAGACCGAGGCGCCGCCCTGCGGCAGGCGGAACTGGAAGTCCGGCATGAACTCGCGCAGCGCCTGCGCCAGCACCGCCAGGCGCTCCTGCAGCGCCGCGTTCACGCGCCGGGCATGCGAATCGTGGTGCCCCAGGGACAGAAACAACGCATAGGCCTGCTGCAGCATGGTGCTGGGGTGGCGCACCATGGCGTGGCGCAGCAGGCGCAGCTCGGCGATCAGGGCCCGCGGCGCCACGATGTAGGCGAGCCGAAGCGCCGGCGACAGGCTCTTGGACAGCGAGCCCACGTAGATCACCCGGCCGGAGCGGTCCATGCTCTTGAGGGCGGGCATGGGTGCACCGGCAAAGAGGTTCTCGGCTTCGTAGTCGTCCTCGATGAGCACGAAGTCGTCGCGCTCGGCACGGGCGAGCAGCTCAGCGCGGCGCTCCAGGCTCAGCGTGGCGGTGGTGGGGCTCTGGTGTGAGGGGGTGAGGAAGAGGTAGTCCAGCGCCGGCAGCCGGTCGGGCTGCACCCCTTCATCGTCCACCGCCGCCGGCATGAAGACCGGCTGACGCAGCTTGAAGGTGTTGCGTGCGTGCGGGTGGCCAGGTTCTTCCAGGCCCACGCGGGTGGACGGGTCGAACAGCCCTTCAGCCAGCAGGTGGTAGGCGTGCTGGGCGCCCACCGTCACCAGGATCTCGTCGGGCAGGGCAAAGACGCCGCGCTTGGGCAGCAGACGCAGCCGGATCTGCTCGATCAGGTCCGGCACGTCGTCGGTCTCGAAGTCCGGTGTCCAGTGCTGCAGCTGGGCCCGGGCCAGGGTGCGCGAGCAGCACTCCCGGAAGTCCTCCGTGGGGAAGAGCTCGGGGTCGTAGTGGCCGTAGACGAAGGGGTAGGGGTACTGGCGCCACTGTTCGGGCTTGGACAGCGTGGGCTGGCGGGCCAGCGAGCGGCGGGTGCGCCCGGCCCAGTCGGGGGCCCGGCCGGCTTCGGCGCTCGCTGGGGACTGCGCCAGCGTCTGCGCGGCGGCAGGGCGCGCACCATCGGCCACGAAGATGCCGCTGCGCGGCCGCGCCTGCAGGAAGGCCTCGTCCACCAGCTGCTCGTAGGCCGCCGTCACCGTATTGCGGCTGATGCCCAGCAGCCGCGCCAGCTCGCGCGAGGAGGGCAGCGGCGCACCGGGGGGCAGCCGCCCTTCCAGGATGGCGTTCACCACCGCCAGCCGCACCCGGCCCTGCAGCGGCAAGGCCGGGTGCTCGGGCAGCGCGAACAGCTGTGACCACTGGAACTGCTGCGTGCTTCTCATGCGAACGAGTCTATTGCACGGACATGCCCCAAGAGTTCCGGATCCTGGCTTGATGGACAGCGCGCAACTGGCCCTGTTCTGGCTTCGGGGAGCGGCCTAAGCTGCAGCGTCAACCTTGGAGACTGTTGCATGCCCACACCCCCTGTCACCGTCCAGACGCTGGAGGCCTTCAGCGACGCCTGGAACCGCCACGACCTCGACGCCTTGATGTCCTTCATGACCGACGACTGTGTCTTCGAGACGGCCGCCGGGCCGCAGGCCTGCGGCACGCGACATGTCGGCCTGGACGCGGTACGAAAGGCCTTTGCGATGGCCTGGCAGGCCGTGCCCGACGCGCAGTGGCGCAACGGTGTGCACCATGTGATGGGCGACTTCGGTGTGTCGGAGTGGACTTTCACCGGCACCGCCGCCGACGGCAGCCTCATCGAGGTCAACGGGGTGGATGTGTTCACCTTCCGTGACGGCAAGATCGCGCTGAAGAACGTGTTTCGCAAGGCGCGGCCCAATCTGCCCGCGCCCGCCCGCGGATGAGCGCCGCGGCGACCTGGCAGCGTGCAGGGCTCGATGGCCTGGCAGGCCTTGCCACGGGGTATGACCCCCGGCACGACCCGCTGGTGGCACCGCACCCGGGTCGGGGCCAGGCCTATGCCCCCACCTGGTGGGTGGCCAGCGCAGGCGAGCCCCCGGGTGACGACGGGCCGGTGCAGTCCGACATGGACGTGGACGTGGCCGTCATCGGCTCGGGCGCCACGGGCATGGCCACCGCGCTGTTCCTGGCGCGTGAGCAGGGCATCCGGGCCGTGGTGCTGGAAGCCAATCAGGTGGCCTGGGGTTGCTCCAGCCGCAGCGGTGGCCAAGGTCAGAACGCCAGCGGCCGCCTGAAGCGCTCACAGTGGATCGCTCGCTGGGGCCTGGAGACGGCGCGGCGGCTGGACGCGGAAATCCGCGAGGGTTTCGAGACCTTCACCGAGCTCACCCGCGAGATCGATTGCGACGCGACGGGCGGCGGCCACCTCTACGTGGCCCACCGGTCCAAGATGGTGCCCGTGCTGGCGCGCGAGGCCCAGGTCATGCGTGAGGCGTTCGGCTATGACACCCACATGCTCACGCCCGAGCAACTGCGCGAACAGCACTGCCATGACCACGAGGCCGCCGGCGCCATGCACGAGCCGCACGGCATCGGCATCCATCCGCTGAAGTTCACCTTCGGCTTGGTGCGGCAGGCGCGGGCGCTGGGCGTGAAATTGCACACGGCCAGCCCAGTACAGGGCTGGCACACCGTGGGCGGCGTGCACCATCTGCGCACCCCGGGCGGCGTGGTGCGCGCGCGGCGCGTGGCGGTGTGCACGGGGGGCTACACCGGCCAGCGGCTCACGCCGCTGCTGAAGAACCGGCTGATGCCCATCCTGTCGAACGCCGTGGTGACCCGGCCCTTGACCCAGGCCGAAGTGGCCGCAGCCGGCTTTCGCTCTCACGTCTTTCTCACCGACACGCGCACCCTGCGCTTTTACTACCGGCTGCTCAAGAGCCCGCAGGGCCCGAGGCTGCAGATCGGCAGCCGCAGCGCGGTCACTGGCGCTGACGCCACCGACCCGCGGCACCTCAAGCTGCTGACCGACGGCCTCGCGCGCAAGTTCCCGGCGCTGGCCGCGGTGCCCATCGAGCACTCCTGGTGGGGCTGGGTGGATGTCAGCCACGACATGATGCCGCGCATCGTGCAGCCCGACCCCTCGCAGACGGTGTGGTACGCGGTGGGTTACGGGGGCAACGGCGTCTCGTTTTCCACCCATGCCGGGCGGCGCCTGGCGCAGCGCGTGGCCGGGCAAGACACTGGGTGCGACGTGTTCGACCTGCCCATCTACCGCAGCGCGCTGCCCTTCCCCAACGTCATGGGCCTGGTGGAGAGCCAGGCCTTCGCGCCTTTCCGGCGCCTGGGCCAGCGGGCGCTGTACCGCTGGTACTGGCTGAGGGACGAGGTGCTTTGATTGCATTGAGCCTCGCCATGAAATAGGGGCGGCCCCTCGCGGGAACCGCCCCTGGCAGGAAAGGGCTGGCCGCCCTGTCAACCTGCGAAACCGAGAGGGCTCACTTGCCCATGGCCTTCTTGACGTAGACGTCGGTGACGAAGGCCTTGTAGTCGGGCTTGACTTCCTGGATACGGCCCTGCTCCTTGAGGAAGGCCGCCGTGTCCGTCATGGCCTTGGCAGCACCGCCGCCCAGCCACTTCGGCCCGACTTGCTCTTCCATGGTGGGGAAGGCGTACAAGGCCATGGCGGCGGGCACGTCCTTGGCGTCGGCCTTGGTCCACTTGGCCACGGCCTTGACCTGGGGCGAGTCCACCGTCCACTTGGCCTTGTTGGCGCGGTACTCGGCATCGGCCTTGGCCATGGCCTTGACCAGCGCCACCATGAAGCCCTCGTGCTCAGCGGCCCACTTCGCGTTGACCGCAAACCCATCAAAAGTGGGGAAGCCCTTGGAGCCGATGCTCTTGGAGCTGGCGATGGCCTTGCCGTTGCCCTTGATCTTGGACAGCACCGGGTCCCAGATGAAGGCCGCGTCGATGTCGCCCCGCTCCCAGGCCGCGGCAATCTCAGGGGGCCGCATGTTCATCACGTTCACGTCCTTGGCCGCAACCCCTTCGAGCTTCATGAGGGCCATGAGCTGGTAGTGGGCGGTGGAGACGAACGGGGTGGCCACCTTCTTGCCTTTGAGATCCTTGACGCTGTTGACGCCCGAGCCGTTGCGAGCAATGAGCGCCTCGGCATCGGCGATGTCGTCGACGATCCAGAACAGCCGGATGTCCTGCCCCTGGCTGGCAGCGGCCGTCAGCGGGCTGGAGCCCACCTCGCCAATCTGCACATCGCCCGAGGCCATGGCCTTGATGACGTCACCGCCGCCACCGAACATGCGCCAGTTGATCTTGTAGCCGGTGGCCTTTTCCAGCTCGCCCGACTCCATCACGGTGCGGTAGGGCACCAGCATGTCCTGGTGGGCGATGGTGACTTCCTTCTTGGCCTGGGCGAACACGGAGCCGCACACGGCCAGTGACAGCGCGGCGACCCAGCGCGACAGGGGGGTCTTGAACAACATGGATTCCCTCCAGGATTCAACAGTGGTGAGTACAGGAACGGCACGATGCCACACGCCCTGCCGCGCCCGGCGCAGCCCCTTGGCCCAAGCGAGATTCGCTGGCAGGCATGTTGAGACGGGAGCATCGCCGCACGTCCCTGGGCCGGGAAGGGTGTTTTCCCGGAGTGCCACATGGCAACTGGCTATGGTGCCAGTGGCGGTTCCGGCGGGGCGCAAGGCTGTGCCTTGGTTCAGAATCGGGCGTCTGCTCTGGCAAGACGCCCGGCTGCCGTGGCGCCTGCCCGTGCACCCACTTCTGCCTGCCTTGCCCACACTCACCTAGGAGCTGATCTCATGGGACACGCCGAACCGCAAGTGGCCGCCGCCGTGCAGCCGTTCTGGATGCCTTTCACCCCCAACAAGGAGTTCAAGGCCGAGCCGAGGATGTTCGCCCGCGCCAAGGGCATGTATTTCTACACGCCCGACGGGCGCGAGGTGATCGATGCGTCCGCAGGCCTGTTCTGCGTGGCTGCCGGCCACTGCCGCCAGGAGATTGCCGACGCGGTCTACGAGCAACTGCAGACGCTGGACTTCACGGCCCCTTTCCTGCGCGCGCATTCCAAGGCGTTTGAGCTGGCCGAGCGCGTGGCGTACTACACGCCCGAAGGTCTGGATCGCATCTTTTTCGTCAATTCCGGCTCCGAGGCCGTGGACACGGCGATGAAGATGGCGCTGGCCTATCACCGCAGCAAGGGCCAGTCACAGCGCCAGATCTTCGTGTCGCGTGAGCGCGCCTATCACGGCGTCAACATGGGCGGTGTGGCGCTGTCGGGCATGGTCAACAACCGCCGCAGCTTTGGTGTGGGCCTGTCGGGCGTGTACCACATGCGGCACACCGCGCTGCCTGAAAACAAGTTCGTCAAGGGCCAGCCCGAGACGGGTGCTGATCTGGCCGATGACCTGCAGCGTTTTTGCACCACCTACGGTGGCGAGAACATCGCCGCGGTCTTCGTGGAACCGGCAGCGGGCTCCTTTGGCTGCCTGCCACCGCCCAAGGGCTACCTCAACAAGCTGCGGCAGATTTGTGACCAGCACGGCATCCTGCTGGTCTTTGACGAAGTCATCACCGGCTGGGGCCGCATGGGCGCCAACTTCGGCGCGCAGGCCTTTGGGGTGACGCCCGACCTCATGACCATGGCCAAGGCCATCACCAACGGCGCGCAGCCCATGGGCGCTGTGGCCGCCAAGACCGAGGTGTACGACACCATCACCAACGCCGGGCCGGCCAAGGGCGTGGAGTTCTTCCACGGCTACACCTACTCGGCGCACCCGGCCTCCTGCGCCGCCGGCCTGGCGATGATGGACATCTTCGCCAAGGAGCGCCTGATCGAACGCGCCGCCGCCATGAGCCCGAAGTTCATCGAGGCCGTGCACTCCCTGCAGGACTGCCCCATCGTCACCGACATCCGCTCCATCGGTTTCATGGCCGCGGTGGACGTGGCCATGGACGGCGCGCCTGGCGCCCGCGGCCACGAGGCCCAAAAGCGTCTCTACGACGCTGGGTTGAACCTCAAGAGCACGGGCGACGCGCTGATCATCGCCCCGCCCATGATCTGCGAGGACAAGCACCTCGACGAGATCATCACCAAGCTGCGCGCGGTGCTGAAGGGGCTCTGAGCTCAACGGGGGCGTCGCCTTTGGCGCCACCCCCTTCACGCTCAGAAGTGCGGCAGCGCGAAGGCTTCCCGTCATGCTGGCGGCCCTGATCCTGTTCTTTGCCACAGGCGCGGCTGCCCTGCTGAGCCAGCTCGCGCTCGGCGGGCTTCCAGGCTCGCTGAGTGAATTCATGGTGTTGGTCGGGACGGCCCTGGCCACGTCCGTGATCGGTGCGGCCATCGCTTGGCCCCTCACACGGCGGCTGGAGCGTCGCGCCCGACGCGCCGTGCAGGCCATCGACAGCACGCGTGATGGCTACTGGGTGCTGAACACCGACGGCCGTTTTCTGGAAGTCAACGAGGGCTATTGCCGCATGGTCGGGTTCACCGAGGCGGCGATCAAGGCCATGACGATCGCCGACTTCGAAGGCGGCGTGCCCATGGAGCGCATTCAGGCCCAGCTCAAGCGCATCCAGCAGAAGGGACAGGAGAGCTTCGAGACCCGGCATCGCCGGCGTGACGGCAGCTGGGTGGATCTCGAAATCACGGTCACGGCCGTGGAGGGCGGCGTGCTGGTGGCCTTTCTCAAGGACATCTCAGGGCGCATGGGCATGATCCAGGAGATCATGAACCGGGAGGTGGAGACTGGCGCGCTGCTCTCGGCCTTTCCTGGGCAGGTGGCCACCTGCGACGAAGACCTGGTTTACCTGTATGCCAACGATCGATTGGCCGCCAGCGTGGGCCGGCGCCCGGCAGAGATCGTGGGCCGCCCCTTGCAGGAGGTCATGAAGCCCGAGCGCGCGGCCCGTCTCTCAGCCTTGTCGAAGCAGCTCGAGCCTGGCGTTCCGCACGTGGAGGAGATTCACCTGCCTGCCACGCAAGACCTGCCCGAGCAATGGATCGAGGCCACCCGAGTCCTGAGTCCGAAGCTCGGTGATGGGCGCAGGCGCCTGTACTACTTTGGCGTGGACATCACGGCGCGCAAGCACGCCGAGCAGGAGCTCAAGGGCGTTCTGGAGCGGTTCCCAGGCTACATCGTGGCCATGGAGCATGACGGTACATTGAAGTTCGTCAGCGAGTCCGCGGCGCAGCGGCTCGGTAACTCCAGCGCTCAACTGCTCGGGCGCAACCTGTTCGAACTCATGCCCAGGGCCAAGATGCGGCTTGAGCAGCAGCGCGATGCGCTGGACGCCGGGCAGGTCTTTCTGTCGGATGTGCACTACCCGGCCGAAGGCGCTTTCCCGGAGGTCTGGGTGCAGGTCACACGCGTGGCTGGTCCCCCTGGCCCGGACGGCCGCAGGATCTACTACTCCTTTGGGGTGGACATCACCGACCGCAGGCGGGCTGAAGAGATGCTGGAGCGCCGCGAGGCCGAGATGCGCGCCCTCATCCGCGCCTTCCCGGGCACCATCGCCTCGGTGGACCAGGATGGCCGGTTCGTCTTCGTCAACCAGGCGCACGCGGATCTGATGGGCCGGCCGGTGGCCGAGATCCTGGGGCGCACCGTGGCCGAGCTGATGCCCTACTACGTGAGGCACATGGAGGAGCTCGGCAGGCGCCTGGAGGCCGGTGACGTCGTCGACGAGACCGTCACCCAGGAGCCGCGCGACGGCCACCCGGGCTGGACCATGCGCTTCACCCGCGTGGCGGGCGACAGGGCGGCTGACGGCAGGCGGATCTACTACAACTTCGGCCTGGACATCAGTGAGGTCGTGAAAGCCCAGGCCAAGAGCGCCTTCCTGGCCAACATGAGCCATGAGATCCGCACGCCCATGAACGCGATCATCGGCCTGACCGATCTGGCGCTGCGCACACCGCTGACGCCGCGGCAGCAGGACTACCTGGGCAAGGTGCAGGCGGCGGCGATGTCGCTGCTGGGGCTGCTGGACGACATCCTGGACCTGTCTCGCATCGAGGCCGGCCGCCTGAGCGTGGAGCGGGTCCCTTTCAGCCTGGACGAGGTGCTGGACGGCCTGGCCACGCTGTTGGCCATCCAGGTCGAGGAGAAGGGACTGGAGTTGCTCTTCTCGCGCGGGCCGGACGTGCCCGACCGCGTGGTGGGCGACCCACTGCGCCTGCGCCAGGTGTTGACGAACCTGACCAACAACGCCCGCAAGTTCACCGAACAGGGCGACATCGTGGTGCGCACCGAGGTGCTGGAGCGTGATGAGGACTCGGTGCTGCTGCGCTTCACCGTGCAGGACAGCGGCATCGGCATGACCGAGGAGCAGATGCAGCGCCTGTTCCAGCCGTTCACGCAGGCTGATGACTCCATCACCCGGCGCTTCGGTGGCAGCGGGCTGGGGCTGGCCATCTCGCGGCAGCTGGTGGAGCTGATGGGCGGCCGCATGAAGGTGAGCAGCCGACCGGGGCAGGGCAGTGTGTTCACCGTGGACCTGCCCCTGGGCTGCGACCGGTCTGCGGCCAGCCCGACGGTGGTGGTCGACCCTGGCCCGGTGCAGGGCACGCGGGCCTTGATCGTGGACGACAACCCGAACGCCTGCGAGATCCTGCAGGAGAACCTGGCCCGGTTCGGCCTGCGGGCCGAGACCTGTTCCAGTGCCCAGGAGTGCTTCGAGCGGCTGCGCGCAGCGCGGCCGGACGACCCCTTCAAGCTGGTGCTCATGGACTTCAGGATGCCGGGGATGGACGGCTTGACCGCGGCGCGCCGTATCAAGACTGCCATGACGCTGAGCGTGATGCCACGCATCGTGCTGGTGACGGCGGCCAGCCGCCTGGCCGAGGAGGAAGGCCAGGAGTTCATCGACGGCTTGCTGGCCAAGCCCTTGAACGCGTCGATGCTGTTTGACGCCGTGGTGACGGTGCTTCGTGAAGGGCGTGCCAAGAGCGGGTTCCGCACCGCACTGCCCAACGACCTGCCAGCCACGGCGCTGGACCCCATCCGCGGTTCGCGCGTGTTGCTGGTCGAGGACAACACCATCAACCAGCAGGTGGTGGTGGAACTGCTGGAGCGCTCGGGCATCGCGGTGGAGGTGGCCGGTAACGGGCAGGAGGCACTGGACCGACTGGCCAGCGCTGACACGCCCTTTGACTGCGTGCTGATGGACGTGCAGATGCCGGTGATGGACGGCTACACGGCCACGGCCCGCATCCGCTCCAACCCGGTCTGGAGCAAGTTGCCGGTGCTGGCCATGACGGCCAATGCCATGGAGGATGACCGCGCCAAAGCGCTGGCGGTGGGGATGAACGAGCACCTGGCCAAGCCAGTGGCGCCGCCCATGCTGCTGCGCGCGCTGCTGAGGTGGATCCCGCCGGGGCAGCGCAGCGTGGCCAGCCGCGCGGTATCGGCCACGCTGCAGGATGGCGTGGCCTTGCCCGCTGCCATTCCGGGGCTGGATCTGAAGCGGGCCTTGACCAATTTCAGCGGCAGCCGCCAGTTGCTGCGCAAGCTGATGCTGGAGTTCCACCGCAATCACGCGCGCGATGCCGAGATCATCCGTGGCGCCATGGAAGACGGCCGGCTCGATGAGGCCCAGCGCAAGGCGCACAGTTTGAAAGGCGTGGCCGGCCTGCTGGGTGCGGTGGACATCCAGCGCCACGCCACCAGCCTGGACGCTTGCCTGAAGGTGGCTGAACTGCGGGAGGCTGCGGGTCACCTCGTGGAACTCGACAGCGCCCTCAGGCAGACGATGCGGGCTCTGGCCGACCTGGCCGCACAGACGCAGCGCATCCAGATGCGCCGCAGCGCCGGCCGCTTACAGACAGAAGAGCGTGAACGGCTCTACGCCCGACTGCGCTCGATGCTGCAATCGTTCGAGGCCGATGCCATGGACGTGGCTGAAGAACTCGCCGCCGAGGCCTTGGGTTCGTCCGCCGAGGACCTGAGCGACCTGTTACGGCTGCAGTGCGCGGAGTACGACTTCGATGCGGCGCTGGCCACGTTGGAGCGCTTGAGGGCGGTTCGGCGCTGAGCGGGGCCGGGTTTTCCGGACAGGGGTGGCGAGCTTGTCAGGGCGCGTACAGCACCTGCCCCTCACCCCCCACCCTGTGACACGCGATCTGGTGCCCTGGTGCCACTTCCCGCAGGGCGGGTTCCTCAGTGCGGCAGAGGTCTTGCGCGAAGGGGCATCGCCCGGCGAAGCGGCAGCCCGGGGGCACCTTGAGCGGGCTGGGCGGGTCGCCCTGCAGGCGGATGCGGTCCTTGCGGCTGCGGGCGTCGGGGTCGAAGGAGGGGGCGGCTGACCACAGCGCGCGGGTGTAGGGGTGCAGCGGGCGCTCGAACAATGCTTCTCGTGGCGCCTGCTCCACGATGCGGCCCAGGTACATCACCGCCACCTCGTCGCACAGGTGGCGCACCACGCCCAGGTCGTGCGAGATGAAGAGGTAGGTCAGGCCGAACTCGCGCTGCAGCCGCATCATGAGGTTCAGCATCTGCGCCTGGATGGCCACGTCCAGGGCCGACACCGGCTCGTCGCACACCACCAGCTCAGGCCGTGCTGCCAGGGCCCGCGCCAGCACGATGCGCTGGCGCTGCCCACCGGAGAACTGGTGCGGGAAGAGCTGCAGCTGCTCCGGCCGCAGGCCCGTTTGCAGGAAGAGCCCGCGTGCCCTGTCGGGCCGCTCAGCGGGCTCGCCCACGTCCATGAGGTTGAGCGCGTCCAGGATGGCGTCGCCCGCGCGCTTGCGCGGGTTGAGCGAGGCATACGGATCCTGGAAGACCATCTGGAAGCGCCGGCGCTCTCTGCGCAGGGCTTCGCCTTCGAGGTGGCCGATCTCGGCTTCGCCCAAGCGCACGGTGCCAGCGGTGATTTTCACCAGACGCATGACGGCCAGCGCCGTGGTGCTCTTGCCCGAGCCGCTCTCGCCCACGATGCCGAAGGTGCTGCCGCGATTCACATCGAAGCTCACGCCGTCCACCGCCTTGACCACCTTGCGCGCGCCAAACAGGCCACCGCCCACGGGGAAGTGCACCTTCAGGTCGCGCACGGACAACAGGGTGTCGGTCGTCATGCAGCACCCCCCTCATGCAGCCAGCACGCCACCTGCCGCCCGCCGGGCAGGGCGGTGGTGGGTGGTAGCGTCTGCCGGCATTGGGGCATCACGCTCGCGCAGCGGTCGGCGAACAGGCAGCCTGCGCCACGCTCCAGCAGCGAGGGCACCGTGCCCGGAATCTCCTCCAGCGGCTCGCCCGGCGCCACGGTGCGCCGGCCTGGTGCGCAGGCGATCAGCCCTCGCGTGTAGGGGTGCAGCGGGTTACCCAGGATGTCGCGCACCGCGCCCGCTTCGACGATGCGCCCGGCGTACATCACCACCACGCGGTCGGCCATCTCGGCGATGGCCCCCATGTCGTGGGTGATCAGCATCACGGCCGTGCCGGTGCGTTCGCGCAGTTCGGCGAGCAGGTCGAGGATCTGCGCCTGCACGGTCACGTCCAGCGCGGTGGTGGGCTCGTCGGCAATCAGCACGTCGGGCTTGCAGGCCAGGGCCATGGCG
>CAYSOD010000057.1:0-13186 GCA_964432385.1 uncultured Rubrivivax sp. | reverse complement strand
CCCGAAGCGGTCTTGGTTTCGTTTTCGAGGCGCTTGACGATCACGCGATCGTGCAACGGACGCAATTTCATGGAATCTCCTTTGAGATGACGCGTTGGTAAGTTGCGATGTGCCAGTGGACTGGCGCTCATGCAGCAGACTACCAAGTCGACCGCCGCAATGCAGGGGGCTTGGTGTCGTTAGCACTCGGTGTTGATGAGTGCTAGCAAGATGGATTATAGGGGTGGGTCGGGGGGGTTCAAGACCCCCACGCTCAACCTTTGAGGAATCGGGGCCATCAGGGTCACCCCGCATGACGAGGCGATCGACCCATGGTGCAATCCGGCGCCTTTGAAGAACCCTGGCCACCCACTCATGGCAGGAAGCTTGCGATTCTTTCTAAATGTGCCCCGCTGACGACACCCCACCCCGCTGATCAAGGACCTGCGCTTGCAACTGCTGCAATTGCTCATCGCCGGCATTGCCCAAGGCTGTATCTACGGCCTGATCGCGTTGGGTTTCGTGCTCATCTACAAAGCCACCGAAACGGTGAGCTTCGCCCAGGGTGACCTGATGATGCTGGGTGCCTTTGCCGGCTTGGCCTGCATGACCTTTCTGGGCTTCCCGTTCTGGCTCGCGGTCGTGGCCTCCATCGCTGCCATGGCCGCCTTTGGACTCCTCGCCGAGCGTGTGGTGATCCGCCCCATCCTGGGGCAACCCGCGTTTTCCATCGTGATGCTGACCATCGGCATCGGCTACGTCCTGCGGGGCCTCGTCACGATGGTGCCGGGGATCGGCACCGAGACCCACGTCCTGCCGGTGCCCTACAAGGACCAGATCTGGAAGCTGGGGGCCCTGGTCATCAACGTCGAGCAGGTGGTGGTCATTGCCGTGACCGCGCTGCTGTGCGGCGCGCTGTTCGCTCTGTTTCGCTACAGCAAGCTGGGCATCGCGATGCAGGCTTCCTCGCAGAACCAGCTGGCCGCCTATTACATGGGCATCCCGGTCAGGCAGCTCAACGGCCTGGTGTGGGCACTGGCAGCGGCAGTGGCTGCCGTGGCCGGCATCCTCCTGGCGCCCATCACCTTCGTCCACGCCAACATGGGGTTCATCGGACTGAAGGCCTTCCCGGCCGCCGTGGTCGGGGGCTTCGGCAGCCTGCCAGGCGCCATCGTGGGCGGGCTCATCATCGGCGTGGTGGAGTCGCTGTCGGGCTTTTATCTGCCGGCCGGGTTCAAGGACGTGGCGGCCTACGTCGTGGTCCTCATCATGCTCATGCTGCGGCCCAACGGGCTGTTTGGCGAGAAATTGCGCAAGAAGGTCTGACCTCGGGAACGCAGCATGCGATTCATCTTCAAGACCGACTACAGCCAAGATCTGCGCCTGGCCAAGCACGCGGGACATGTCTTCTGGTACAGCGCCCTGATGCTGGCCCTGGTGGCAGCGCCCGTGCTGCTGGAGGAGTACTGGCTCGCGCAACTGACCTACGTGCTGATCTACGGGGTGGTGGGCCTGGGCCTGATGCTGCTGGCCGGCTTCACGGGCCTGTTCTCTCTGGGCCACGCCGCCTTCTTGGGCGTGGGGGCCTACACCCAGGCGGTGCTGACCAACCACGGCGTGCCCTTTCCGCTCGCTCTGGCGGTATCGGCGGGGCTGTCCGCGCTGGCCGGTGTGGTGGTGGGGCTGCCCGCACTGCGCGTCAAGGGCATCTACCTGGGCATGGCCACGCTGGCCTTCGGTTTCATCCTGGAGGAGGTTTTCGCCCGCTGGGAAAGTGTGACGGGCGGCAACTCTGGGCTGAACGTCAAGTCTCCCAACCTTTTCGGCTGGGTGTTGGGGTCGGGTAACGAGTTCTACTATCTGTGCCTGGTGATCACGGTGGTGTCCACCCTGGGCGTGCTCAACCTGCTGCGCTCGCCCACGGGTCGGGCCTTCGTGGCCATCCGGGATTCGGAGATCTCGGCGCAGAGCATGGGCATCCATCTTGCGTACTACAAGACGCTGTCCTTTGCCATCTCGGCCGCGTTGGCCGGTATTGGCGGCGCCTTGTACGCGCACAACCTGCGCTTCCTGTCGCCAGACCAGTTCAACATCATCCAGTCCATCGATCTGCTGCTCATGGTGGTGATCGGTGGCTTGGGCTCCATCCATGGCGTGTTTTTCGGGGCGGTCTTCCTGATCACAATGCCGCAACTGATCTCCGCCTCCAAGGGGTTTCTGCCCACCATCGTGGCGGAGGCTCCCGGCCTGAAGTCAGCGGTCTATGGCGCCGTGCTGGTGTTGTTTGTGCTGTTCGAGCCCATGGGCATGTACGGCCGGTGGCTCAAGATCCGCACCTATTTCAGCCTCTTCCCTTTCTACCGCAAGGGCATGTTCAAGCGGCAGAAGTCCTTCCAGAAGTCGGATCGCCTGAAATGAGTGCGCCCTTGCTTTCCGCTCGCAACCTGAGCGTGCGCTTCGGCGGCGTGCTGGCGGTCAATGACGTGAGCTTCGACGTCAGCGAAGGCGAAGTCTTCACGCTCATCGGCCCGAACGGGGCTGGCAAGACCACGGTCTTCAACCTCATCAGCCGCATCTACGAGCCCACGGCCGGCAGCATCAGCTACCTGGGGCGGGACATCACGGGTGTGGCGCCCCACGAGATCGCCTCGTTGGGTATCGCCCGCACCTTCCAGAACATCGAGCTTTTCGAGCACGCCACCGTCCTGCACAACCTGCTGATCGGCCGCCACCGCCACCGCAAGACGGGCGTGTGGAGTGATCTGTTCTTCAACCGATCGGTGCGCGAGGCTGAACTCGCCTCACGCCGCAAGGTCGAAGAGGTGATCGACTTCCTGGACCTGCAGGCCTACCGCGACACCATGATCGCCGGGCTGCCCTACGGAGTGCGCAAGGTGGTGGAGCTTGCGCGGGCGCTGTCCACCGAGCCCAAGCTGCTGTTGCTGGATGAGCCGTCCTCGGGCCTGAATGTCGAGGAAACCGAAGACATGGCCTTCTGGATCGAGGACATCCGCGACCAGCTGGGTATCACCGTGCTGATGGTGGAGCACGACATGACGCTGGTGTCGCGCGTGTCCGACCGGGTGGTGGCGCTCAACCAAGGGCAAGTGCTGGCCGCGGGCACACCGCGCGAGGTGCAGACCCATCCTGGCGTCATCGAGGCCTACCTCGGTTCGGTGGAGGACATGTCTTCGTTGCGGAGGTCGGCATGAGCGCGGACACGCTGCTGGCGCTGGCCAACGTGGAGAGCGCCTACGGCCCGATCAAGGCCATCCGCGGCGTCAGTCTTGACGTCAAGCGAGGGCAGATCGCCACGGTACTCGGCTCCAACGGCGCGGGCAAGAGCACCATCCTCAAGACCATCTCGGGCATCATCGACCCGCGCCGCGGCACCATCGAGTTCAAAGGCCAGTCCATCGCGGCGAAAGACCCGGCGCTCATCGTGCGCATGGGCTTGAGCCATGTGCCCGAGGGGCGCGAAGTCTTCCCGCTGCTGTCGGTGCGCGACAACCTCCTCATGGGGGCCTACACCCGCAGCGACCGCGACGCCGTGGCGCGCGACATGGAGATGGTCTACGGTTACTTCCCGATCCTGAAGGAGCGGGCGGCCCAGGACGCAGGCCTGTTGTCGGGGGGCCAGCAGCAGATGCTGGCGATCTCGCGGGCCTTGATGGCACAGCCTGAACTCATCCTGCTGGACGAGCCGAGTCTGGGCCTCAGCCCCAAGCTCACCAAAGAGATCTTCGAGATCGTGGTGCGCATCAACCGGGACCGCGGCACCACCATCCTGCTGGTGGAACAAAACGCCAACATGGCTTTGAACGCCGCCGACTATGGCTATGTGCTGGAGAACGGCCGCATCGTGATGGAAGACACCTGCGAGCGCCTGCGAGAGAAGGATGACATCAAGGAGTTCTACCTTGGCATGAAAGAAGCCGGTGTGCGAGGCGAGCGTCGCTGGAAGAAAAAGAAGACCTGGAGATGAGCACCGTGGCCTTGGACCCTCATCGCATCGTCACCGGTTCGCAGTTCGGCTGGGAGCCAGAGACCCTGCCGTTCGACACCGTGCACGAGATGTTCTGGCAGCGCGTGGCCGAGCTTGGCGATGCGCCCATGATGCGGCAGAAGGATCTGGGCATCTGGCGCTCCTACAGCTGGCGCGAAGTGGCCACCATCGTCAGCGAGATCGCGGCTGGTCTGGTGCATCTCGGCTTCGAACCTGGACAGACAGCGTCCGTCTTGTCCAACACCTCGCGCGAGTGGGTGTGGACCGATTTGGCGGTGTTGTCCGCGGGTGGCGTGTGCAACGGCGTGTACCCCACCGATGCCGCGGCGCAGGTTCAGTACCTGTGCGACGACTCGGCCTCCGTCTACCTCTTCGTCGAAGACGATGAACAGCTCGACAAGTTCCTCGAGGTCCGCGAGGCCCTGCCTGGCATTAGCAAGGTCATCGTCTTCGACATGGAGGGGCTGGGTGAACTCGACGACCCCCTGGTCATCGGGCTGGATGCCTTGCGCGCTCTGGGGCGCGAGCACCTGCAGGCCCACCCCGGGCTGATCGAGCAGCGCCGCAATACGCGCAGCGCTCAGGATCTGGCCATCCTCGTCTACACCTCGGGTACGACTGGGCGGCCCAAGGGCGCCATGATCACCCACGCCAACTTGTGCGCGGTGCTGTCGGCCCTGTCGTCGAGCCTGTTCGAGGGCATGCCTGAAGGCGGCGAGCGTATTGCCTTCCTGCCGCTGTGCCATATCGCCGAACGCATGATCGGCGAGTACATCCCGATCATGCGTCGCTCGGTGACGAACTTCGTCGAGAACCCGGAGACTGTCTTTGAGAACCTGCGCGAAGTCCAGCCGCACGTGTTCTTTGCCGTGCCGCGGGTGTGGGAGAAGATCTATTCCCAGGTGATGATCACGCTCAGCGAGGCGGGCCGCATGCAGAAACTGGCCTACGCCTGGTCGCTCGGCGTTGGCGGTCGCGTGGCCGAATGCGAGGCCCGGGGAGCGCCGCTCAGCCCTTGGCTGTCGCTGCAGAACGCCCTGGCCAATTTCATCGTGCTCGACAACGTACGCCGCATGACCGGCATGAGCCGCGTGCAGATGGCCCTGACCGGTGCTGCGCCCATCTCGCCTGACCTCATCCGCTGGTACCGCAGCCTGGGCGTACCCCTGCGCGAAGGCTGGGGCATGACCGAGACCACCGCAGGCGGCACCGTCAACCCCCGCAAGGCCTCACGGCCAGGCAGCATTGGCGTGCCGGGGCCGGGCCTCGAGATGCGTATCGCAGAAGGCACAGACGAGATCCTTCTGCGCGGACCGAACGTGATTCGGGGTTATCTCAACCAGCCCGACAAGACCGCCGAGGCCATCGATGCGCAAGGCTGGCTGCACACGGGCGACGTGGGCCGGGTGGACGACGACGGCTACTTCTACATCACCGACCGGATGAAGGACATCATCATCACGGCGGGCGGCAAGAACATCACGCCCAGCGAATGGGAGAACCAGCTGAAGTTCAGCCCTTACGTGACCGACGCGGTGGTCATTGGCGACAAGCGTGCTTTCCTTACGGCCATCGTGATGATCGACCAGGAGAACGTCGAGCGCTACGCCCAGGAGCGAGACATCCCCTTTTCCAACTACGCCAGCCTGACCCGCTCTCCCGAGATCCTCGAGCTCATCCAAACCGAGGTGGACCGGGTGAACAAGCAGTTCGCGCGTGTGGAGCAGGTCAAGAAGTTCTTCCTGCTCGACCGCCAACTCACCGCCGAGGATGAGGAGCTGACCCCTACGATGAAGCTCAAGCGCAAGCTCGTGCAGGCGAAGTACGCCGAACAGATCGAGGCGATGTACCGCGGTTGAGTGCCAGCCGGGCGCCAGGCGCAGGGCCCTCAGTGGCTCAGGGCAGGGAGATCGTCGCCAGCGCCTGCCTCATCCGAGGGCGGCTGGGTGTCCACGCGGTAGGACTCGCTGGCCCAGGCACCCAGATCGTGTTCTCGACAGCGGCGGCTGCAGAACGGTCGCCACGGATTGGCGGTCTCATAGGCGGAAGGGCCTTTGCAGGCCGGGCAGGTAACGATTCGCGCGCTCACGGGTGGTGCGGGGTCATCTGGCGCTTGCACCTCAGGCGCACAAGGTCAGTTCGAAATCGGTGTCTTCTGCGGCGGGCCGCAGGCGCCCCTCGGCGTCGGCCTTGAGCATGCGCACCGATACCAGCAACCTGTGCCCGCTGATTTCCGGTACCAGCGCTGAGTCCCGGTTCATGTGCAGGCGCAACAGGTGGTAAGTCTTGCCTTCGGGCAGGCGCTGCTGGAACTGGCCCGCGGCGGCGTGCATGCGTTGGGTGACCCCGCTGTCGCGCAGCAGCCCCAGCAGCACTTGAAGCGCCTGCGCCAGGGGAGTCAGGCTGGTGGCCCAGCGCGCCAAGTCGGCCTGCCGGTCTGGCGCTGGGTGCTGCTGCCAGGCGTAGTAGCCGGGCAGATCGAACTCGCAGGTACCGCCGGGAATGCCGATACGGCTGCGCACGCTCATCAGCCATTCGTTCGCGGTCAGTGACTGCCCCGCTTTGCCCTGTACTTCGTTGAGCCCCGCATAGGCCTGGTCGATTCGCGCGGTCACCTCGTCCAAGGCCTGTTCTGAAATGCCCGGGTGGCCACGGTAGGACTGCAACTGGGCCCGATGGCGCTCCAGTTCCTTCAGCAGGTCAGACTTCAGATCGGCCCTAGAGGCGACGTCCATGACCTCGAAGATCGTCACCAGCGCGAAGTGGTGGTCCAGTGCGGACTCGCGCGCCATCAGCTGGCCCAATCGCTCGAAAAGATGCTCCAGGCGCAGCATCGTGCGGATCCCCTCGTTGAAAGGGTATTCGTAGAGGATGCGGGCGGTGGACATCGACGGGGGCTGACAGCGAAGTGATTGTTCCACAGCGGGTCGTTTCAAGACGCTTTGTGCAAGCTCTTTGACCTTGCAGTGGCTGGCTTCAGGCCGCTGTCCAGTGACTCCATAGGCTGCGGACCTGCGCCGCCAACTCTTGCAGCGACAGCCCCTCGTTGAAGAGGATGGCGTCGGCGATCGATCGCCGCTGCTCGCGAGGGGCCTGCTGCGCGATGACACGCTGGACCATGTCGGGCGTCCAGGCGCTGCGCGCCACCACGCGCTGGATCTGCGTGTCCTGCGTGCAGTCCACCACGAGCACCCGGTCGACCCGGCTGCGCCAATGTGCAGACTCTGCCAGCAAGGGCACGTCGAACAGCACGGCCGCGGCCCCGGTGTCGGCAGCGCTAGCGGCCTCCTGGCGGGCTTGTTGCCCAATCAAGGGATGCAAGATGGCTTCCAGGCGCGCCTTCGCCGAAGGTTGAGTAAAGACCAGGGCGCGCATGCGTTCACGCTCCAGTGCCCCGTCCGGGCCGATCATCTCCGCGCCGAACGCCCTGGCGATTTCAGGAAGAGCGCGGCCTTGGGGCGCCGTCAGACTTCGTGCTATCGCATCGGTGTCCACCAGGATGGCCCCGCACTTGACCAGCAGGCCTGCCACCGTGCTTTTGCCGCTGCCAATGCCTCCAGTCAGGCCGATGTGAAGGGGGCGCATGGCGGCGCACGTTTGGCAGCAGCGTCTACCAGCCCATGAGGGCCAGTGCGCGCTCGGTACCTGACAGCATGATCACCAGCCCCCCGCCTGCCAGGAACGGGCCGAAGGGCACATACCGGCCCTCACGCAATGAACCCATGGCCTTCATGCCCAAACCGACACAAGCGCCGAGCACCGAGGCCATCAGCACGATGGGCAGCAGAGCCTGCCAACCCAGCCATGCCCCCAGGGCTGCCAGCAGCTTGAAGTCACCATGCCCCATGCCCTCCTTGCCCGTGGCGAGCTTGAAGAGCCAGTACACCGTCCACAGCGACAGGTAACCGGCGACGGCACCGATGAGCGCGGTACCCAACGACAGCCCGCTCCACCCGGAGATGGCCGCCACCAAACCTGCCCAGGTCAGTGGCTGTGTCAGGCTGTCAGGCAGCAGCGTGGTGTCCCAGTCGATGGCCGACAGGGCCAGCAAGGTAGCGGTCACGGCGCACCACATCAGGGCGACAGGTTGCGCGCCAAACCGCCAGCCCACGGCCGCAAACAGCAGGGCTGTGAGGCCTTCGACCAGCGGGTACCGGGCAGGGATGCGTGTGCCACAGGCTGAGCAGCGGCCCCGAAGGTGCAGCCATCCCAGCAAGGGCACGTTCTCGTGCCAGGAGAGGGTGTGGCCGCAGGCTGGGCAGTGAGAGCCTGGTTGGGCCAGGTTCAGCCGAGGCAAGGTTTGCAGCTGCGCATCCAGCGCCTGTGCAGTGTTCAAGGCGTGATCGGGCAGCGGCCGGCCGAACACCTGCCGATGAGAGGCGTCGTCTTCCAGTTGTCCGGCGACTTCTTCCCACCACTGCCGTTCCATCATGCACGGCAGGCGGTGGATCACCACGTTCAGGAAGCTGCCGATGACCAGACCCAGGATGGCCAGCGCCAATGGCGAGAGCAACCACTCCATTCCCATCAGGTTCAGACCACCTGACCGATCTTGAAGATCGGCAGGTACATCGCGATCACGATGCCGCCAATCAGGGAGCCCAGGAAGACGATGATGAAGGGCTCCATCAGGCTCGACAAGCCCTTGACCATTTCGTCTACCTCGTCTTCGTAGAACTCCGCTGCCTTACCCAGCATGTGGTCCAGGGAGCCAGATTCCTCCCCAATGGCGGTCATCTGCAACACCATGGGGGTGAACACGCCCGTGCCCTGCATGGCGGTGGTCAGCCCTGTACCTGTCTGGACTTCGCGCTGGATCTTGTCAGTGGCTGTGGCGAACACGGCGTTACCGCTGGCACCTCCTACCGAGTCCAGGGCCTCCACCAGTGGGACGCCCGCAGCTGACATGGTCGACAAGGTTCTGGTCCATCGGGCGATGGCTGACTTCTCTATCAGGCTACCGAACACCGGTGCCTTCAGCAGGAGACGGTCCATGACCATCTGCATTTTTTCCGACCGCTTCCAAGACTGCAGAAAGAAATAGGCTCCTCCGCCAATGCCGCCAAAGATCACGATCCAATTGGCCACGACGAAGTCCGACATGGCCATGACGATCAAGGTGGGCATTGGCAATTCGGCGCCGAAGGACTTGAACGTCTCCTTGAACGAGGGAATGACGAAGGTCATGATGACCGCGAGCACAATGAAGGCAGTGATCACCACGGCCGTGGGATACATCAAAGCGGACTTGATCTTGGCCTTGATGGCCAGCGTCTTCTCTTGGTAGATCGCCAGTCGGTCCAGAAGAGCTTCCAAGATGCCCCCCACCTCCCCTGCTTCCACCAGGTTGCAGTACAGGGCGTCGAAGTGCAGGGGGTGTTTCCGGAAGGCGGCCGACAGGCTGGTGCCCGTCTCCACGTCGGTGCGGATCTCGTTGAGGAGTCGCATCATGCGCGGATTGGGATGACCACGCGCCACGATGTCGAAGGCCTGGAGCAAGGGCACGCCAGCCGACATCATGGCTGACAACTGCCGCGTGAAGACGGCGATGTCCTTTTGCGAAACGGCCTTGCCGCCTGCAGTACTCCTCTTCTTGAGCTTGATGACCAGGATGCCCTGGCGCCTAAGCATGGAGTTCACGACTGTTTCGCTGACTGCGCGGACCTCCCCACGCACCAGTTTGCCGGTCTTGTCCTTGCCTTCCCAGGCGAAGTACGTTTCCTTGGCGACCTTGGCCTTGCTCAGGCGGTCGTTCAGCGTGGCCACAGGGCCTCCACTTGATCAAGACTCGCGCAAGCTGTCTTGGTGGGCGCTTGTCTTGTCGAGTCACTCATTGGTCACCAACATCACTTCCTCCAGCGAGGTCACGCCCGCTCGCACCTTCACGAGGCCCGATTGGCGCAGGTCACGCACCCCGTCCCGACGGGCCTGGGCTGCGATGTCCATGGCCGATCCGTGCGACAGGATGATGCGCTGGATGTCCTCAGAGATTGGCATCACTTGGTAAAGACCCACACGACCTCGGTAGCCCCCGTTACAAGCACCGCATCCTACGGCCTTGAAGGGCTGCCATGACCCGTCCAGATCTTCCGGGCTGTAACCCGCCTGTTTCAGGGCATCGGACGGGTAGGACGCGGTGACCTTGCAGTTCTCGCACAGCCGTCTGGCCAGTCGCTGAGCCGTGATCAGCAGCACGCTGGAGGCGATGTTGAAGGGGGCCACCCCCATGTTCAGCAACCGGGTGAGCGTGGTGGGTGCGTCGTTGGTGTGCAGTGTGGACATCACCAAGTGTCCGGTCTGAGCGGCCTTGATGGCGATGTCGGCAGTCTCCAGGTCCCGGATCTCGCCTACCATGATGATGTCGGGGTCCTGCCTCAGGAAGGACTTCAGCGCCGCAGAGAAGGTCAGGCCGGCCTTGTCGTTGACATTGACCTGGTTGATGCCCGGCAGGTTGATCTCGGCAGGGTCTTCGACAGTCGAGATGTTCACGCCCGGCTGGTTCAGCAGGTTCAGGCAGGTGTAAAGCGACACCGTCTTGCCCGAACCCGTGGGGCCCGTGACCAGGATCATGCCGTAGGGGCGGTAGATGGCCTTGAGCAGCCGTTCCTTCTCGATGGCCTCATACCCCAAGGCTTCGATCCCCAGCTTGGCGCTCGACGAGTCCAGGATCCGGATGACGATCTTCTCGCCAAACAGGGTGGGCAGCGTGCTGACCCGGAAGTCGATGGACTTGGCTCCGAACTTCAGCTTCATCCGTCCGTCTTGGGGCACCCGTTTTTCGGCAATGTCCAGGCGGCTCAGCACTTTGATGCGCGAGGCCAGCTTGTCCTTGATGGCCAGTGGCGGTTGTGCCATCTCCCGCAACTCGCCATCAACGCGAAAGCGTACCCGGTAGGTCTGTTCGTAGGGCTCGAAGTGCAGGTCCGACGCACGCAGGTTGATGGCATCGATCAGCATCTTCTGGATGAACCGAACGACAGGCGTGTCCTCGACTTCGCTGGCCGCTTCCGGCCCTTCCGCAGGAAGATCAGCCTCATCCTGGATCTCGAAGTCGATGTCGCCGCCAGACAGGGATTCCAGGGTCTGGTTGGCGCTGGTCTTGCGGGTCTCCAGGAGGCGGGTCAGCTTGTCGTGCTCGACCAGTACCCAGTCTGGCGTGAGTTGCGAGGAGAACTTGACCCGGTCGGCTGCTTCAGGGTCGGTCGGGTCGGCGCAAGCGATGAGCACCCGGTTGCCCCGTTTTCCCAGCGCCAGAAGTTGGTACTGTGCCGCGAGCTTGGTGTCCAGCACATGGGTGGGCAGCTTGCTGGTGTCCACCGCGTCCAAGTCCATCAGCGGCAGGCTCAGGTGTGAGGACAGGGCGTGCGCCAGATCGGCAGGCCTTATCGCGCCAGACGCCAGCGCCGCGGGGACGAATCGAATGCCCCGCTGTCGGGCCACCTCGCTGAGGTGGCTGGCCGTCTTGGAGTCGATATGGCCCGATCGCACCAGCATGCGGGCGATGCCAGTCAATTGGGACGTCGGAGATTCGGCAAGGGCTTCAGTGGGCATGCGCGGGGAGTGCCACGAGGCAGTCCGGGATCATCCCGCATGTGGTGTGCGGTGTAAACCGGCGATAGCCCTGGTTACCAATCTGCGGTGCGCGCTGACCGAAGGATCCTCGCAGGTCCCCGTCGGGCCCTGAGCGAATCTGCATCAAGGCTTGCAGGTCATTTGGAATGGAAATCTGGTCGGGGTGAGAGGATTCGAACCTCCGGCCTCTACGTCCCGAACGTAGCGCTCTACCAGGCTAAGCTACACCCCGAGGTGTTTTGCGGAGGTCAAGGCCTCACGCCGCGAGGTGCGGTTCAAGAAGACCGACGTACCGCGCGAACGCAGAATTCTAGCAGGGCGTCCCGCGCTGGTCCGAGGGGCAGGCAGTCTAGATTGAGCCGGGCCTGCTCGATTTCGGCCTCAGCGGCATGCCGAGTGGCGTCGATCGCCCCAGTGCGCCGCACGACGTCGATGATCTGGCCGAGCCGCTCCACTTCACCTGATCGAACGGCCTCGCGCAGCATTTCGCGTTCGCCGGAGCTGCTGCGCTCCATGGCCAGCAGAATCGGCAGCGTCGCCTTGCCCTCGCGGATGTCGTCTCCGATGTTCTTGCCCAGTTCTTCGCTGCGGCCCTCGTAGTCCAGCAGGTCGTCCACCAGTTGAAACGCGGTGCCCAGGCGCCGGCCGAAATCTGCGCAGGCCTCCTCGGTCGCTGCGTCGGCGCGGCCGAGGATGGCCCCCAGGCGGGCGCTGGCTTCAAAGAGCTTGGCCGTCTTGAAGCGGATCACCTGCAGGTAATCCTCCACCTTCAGGTCGGGGTCGTGCATGTTCATCAGCTGCAGCACTTCACCTTCAGCAATGACGTTGGTGGCATCGGCCACCACGTCCAGAACCCGCATGTCGTTGACCGACACCATCATCTGGAAGGCGCGCGAGTACAGAAAGTCGCCCACCAGCACGCTGGCGGCGTTACCAAACAGGGCATTCGCGGTAGCCCTTCCGCGCCTCAAGGAGGACTCATCCACCACGTCGTCGTGCAGCAGCGTGGCGGTGTGGATGAATTCCACGGTGGCTGCTAACTCACAGGCTTGAGGGCCCTCATGCCCCAGCGCCTGAGCAAACAGGAGCAAAAGGCGTGGGCGTACCCGCTTGCCGCCGGCTTCGACGATGTAGCGGCCGATCTGGTCCACCAGCGCCACCTTGGAAGACAGCCGTTCCCGAATCACGGCATCGACCTGCTGCATGGCCAGGTCAAGAAAGTGTGGGCTTGCCGTGTCAGGTGCGAGGGAGGTGCTCAATGCGCAGGTTTGAAATTGAGAACGTTGATTATAGGAAGGGGCCCTTCCATCGGCCGGCTCCTGAGCTTGCCTGCGCACCGAACTCCCAGCTGAACTTCTGTCCGGTTGGTTGCCCGGCCCGCGGCTTATCCAGTGCTGCAGCATGCTAAACTCGCAGGCTTCGTTTTTGGCGCCTATCTGCCTTTATTGGTTGCATGTGTGCTGGTGACCGGTTGACGCCGGGCCTTGTTCAACGTGCGGCGAAAGATGCGAAGTGGCGAGGTGCGGGCAGGTATGGAATCTCCCGCGGTCACAGGCGGTGCCTCGGTTCGTCAGGGCACCAGTTTCGAAAGGTCACACATGTACGCGGTCATAAAAACCGGTGGCAAGC
>CAYSOD010000056.1:0-13235 GCA_964432385.1 uncultured Rubrivivax sp. | reverse complement strand
AGGCCCAGGCGTGCTCGGAAAGTTGCTCGAAGGTGACCTTCTTTTCCTGGAGGTCGGCTTGGCTGGCAAAGGCCTTGGTGCTCATGGGAGGGTGTCCTGTAGTGTCGATCGTGCCGGGAAAGTGTAGACGTCTCAATGCGTCTATGTCAAACTCGTTTGCATGGAGCAAACAACCGAAGCATACGCAGCGTCAACGCCTGATGCGTCCGTGCAGCGCTCGGTGCAATCGGTGGAGGTGGGAGGGCGACTGCTGCTCGCCTTAGCCGACAGCCGCAGCGACTTGTCGCTCAAGGACCTGGCTGCCCGCGCCGGCTTGACGCCCTCGCGGGCGCACCCCTACCTCGTGAGCTTCACCCGCCTGGGGCTGGTGGAGCAGCGGCAGGTGAGCGGGCGCTACGCGCTCGGGCCCGCTGCGCTGCAAATTGGTCTTGCCGCGCTGCACCAGCTGGACCCCATCCAGGCCGCCGCCCCAGTGGCTGAGGCCCTGGCTGCGCGCACGGGCCACGCCGTGGCGCTGGCGGTGTGGGGCAACTTCGGGCCCACCGTGGTGCGGCTGATCGAGGCGCGCCAGCCCTTGCACGTCATGCTGCGCGCTGGCAGCGTGATGTCGCTGACGGGCACGGCCACGGGGCGCGCCTTCGTGGCGGCGCTGCCGCTGGAGCGGCTGGAGCACGCCAGCCCCGCGGCCCTTGGTGAAGGGCCCGGGGCCCGCCCGTGGCAGGAGCGGCGCGAGGAGCTGCAGGCCATCGCAGACGAATCCCGCGCGCACGGCGTATCCCGCGCCGCCGGGCGGCCCATCCCGGGCGTCAACGCCTTCAGTGCTGCCGCTTTCGACCACGAGGGCGAGCCGGCCATCGTCATCACCGCCCTCGACCACGAAGATCGCCTGGACAGCCGCTGGAACTCCGCCACCGCACGGGCGGTGCGGGAGGCAGCGCAGACGATCACGCAGCGTTTGGGAGGCGGTTCCCGCGCGCCGGTCTGACCCACGGTGTGGGCATTCAGGTTTTTGGGAAGATCTCGGATATTCGGGTTATCCCGGGCATGTTTCGCGTGCGATGCAGGTGGCGGGCAGGGCCGAGACACTGCGGCGGCTTTCAACCTCAAGGAGTGCCGCCGACATGACCAAGATCCTGCTCGCCCTCGTACCGCTGGCCATGGTCACCGGGTTCTTGACCTGGGTGATGATGATGGGTGCCCGCGACCAGGCCCGCTCTGACGCCTGGGCCGAGAAGTGGGCCAAGGGCTTACAGAAGGGCGACTGAGCCCTGGGTGGTGGGTGCCAGGGGTCGGCGCCGCCAACCATTCAGTTTGGCGCCATCCCAGCCGCGGCTTGTCCATCCGTTTGGTGAGTGACCCTGCGTGACGTAGCATTCCTGCGAGTCTGAAGGCATGGGAATCGCCATGCTTGGAGTCACGCCGCATGAACGTCAGCGCCCCTCACACTGCAGCTACCAACGCGTCGATTGGCAGTTCGAGGCACGGATACTTCGTCATTGCAGACCTGTCCGGCTACACGCGTTTCGTGACGGAGAACGATCTGGAGCACGCGCAAGGCGTGCTGCACGATCTGATCTCGCTGATCATCGAGCAACTCGGCTCACCGCTGGAGTTTGTAGAGTTGGAGGGCGATGCGGTGTTCGTCTACGCCCGCGAGGAGGCGGTGGTGAACCCGGAGCGCTTGCTGGACTTGATGGAGGCCTGCTACGCGGCGTTCCGTCTTCGTGTCGAGCAGATGACGCGCAACACCACCTGCCCGTGTACCGCGTGCCGCTCCATCCCCATGCTGGACCTGAAGTGCGTGGCGCATCACGGGCGTTTCGTCGTGCAGCAAACACCCAAGGGCCCGCAGTTGGTCGGGCCGGACGTGGTGCTGGTGCACCGCTTGCTGAAGAACAGCGTGATCGAGACCACAGGCATCCAGGCCTACGCCCTGCTGACCGAGACCTTCGTGACCCGGGCCTATCCGCCAGCAGAAGTTGTCTCCAGCGTGGAGCAGGTGCGGGCACACAGCACCGCGGCATCTGCGGCGTCACCCACCCCCGGCGGCGCCGGCGGCCGCGACGCTCAGGCGGACGCTGCAGCCCCATCCGCTGCGCAAACCACGGCGCTGGACCTGCCCCTGCACCTGGAGGAGGTGGAGCGCTTCGGCACGGTGCGAACCCGGGTGCTCGACCTGGCGGCCTGCGTGGAGCGCCATCGATCGCGCTTTCGAGAGAACCTCGATGCCCGGACCATCGACATGGAGATCGTCACGCCCATCCCCGCTCCGGCCCGCTTTGTCTGGGGTTACGTCACCGACCCGGTGCTGCGCCTGCGCTGGCAGACCGACATCCGCGGCGTTCGCAGCATGGCCGCCGGCAATGGCCGCACCGACGTGGGTTCGAGCAGCCACTGTGATCACGGCGGCTACGTCATCGAGCACCTCATCGTCGACTGGCAACCCTTTTCACGCATCACCAAGCACAGCCAGTCGACGGGTCCGTCACTGACCAAACCGCCGCCTTGCCAGGTCGATTTCCTCTTCGAGGACCAGGCCGAGGACACCTGCACCTTGCGCTTCGTGGTCCGGCTGCGCAATGCCAGCCTGTTCACGCGGCTGATGTTCAAGCTGGTGCTGCCCCTGGTGCGGCGCGAGTGGGCCGGACACTTCCGTCTACTTCAGCAGGTGGTGGCCGAGGATCTGGCATGTCAGGCGGCCGTGACGGCGGCCACGGCGGCGGCCGATTGAGGGATCGCGTCGACGGTGCGCTCGCTGTGGCACCACCGGTTTGAGCGACCTCCGCCCTGTTCACCTGTTCACCTGCTCACCTGCTCAGTTGCTGGCCATGGCTGCGGAGGACACCTGCCAGCCCGCGGTGCCCAGGGCCGGGACCTGCAGGTGGACGGTGGTGGTGACGGTGGCAGCCTGCGCGCGCTCCTGGGCCTCACGCTGTATACCCTTGCGCACCACGTCGGCCAAGCCGGTGAGCTGGCTGGCGCAGGCGTCGATGAGGTCGTCGAAGGAGACGATGCCGGCCAGGTGGCCCTGCGCATCGCGCACCAGCAAGCGGCGCACGCCAGCTGATCGCATGAGCTCGATGCCCTGTGAGAGCTCGGCTTGCTCGGTGGTGCTGACCAGGGTGCCGTCCAGCAGGCTGCCCACGCTGTGCAGGGCTGCCGTTTGGCCATCGGCCAGCACGGCCAGCGCGAGATCGCGGTCGGTCACCAGACCCACCACACGGCGGCCTTCAGGCGTGTCGTCGGTGACCACCAGGGCGCCCACGTGCTGGTCGCGCATCTGGTGCGCCGCCCGCTGCAATGACTCGTTGCGGTCCACGGTGATGACGTGGCGCTGGCAGATGGTTCCGAGGTTCATGTTGGTTCCTTTCAGGGTGAAGAAGTCGACGTGGGCCCTGCGCATTCAGGGCTCCACACGCCAGCTGCCGTCCTTCTGACGGCAGGCCTGGCCGTAGACCTTTTCGGCGCGGCCGGCCACGTTGGCGTCCACCGTGTACTCGCGGCAAGGGCCCTCCGCGGTCTGGCGGGTTCGGGTGGGGGTGACGGTGTACTGGGCTCCGGTGTCGGGGTTGCGCCAGGTGCTGGAGCGCCCGGTCTGCACTGACTCCAGGGTCTGCGCGGTCTTCTGGCGGTCGGTATGGTCCATGGAGCGGCCCACATTGCCGCCAATGGTGGCGCCGATCAGGGTGCCGATCACCGTGGCGGCGGTGCGCCCGGTGCCATGGCCGATCTGGGAGCCCAGCGCGCCGCCGAGCACACCGCCCACGATCGTGCCGGACTGCTGCTGACTTGGCGTGGACTCGCAACCGCCCAAGGTGAGCGTCAGTGCCACCGCGCTGACCAAGGCGCCCACCGCGGTGGCCAAGGTGGGTGCGCGTGCAGGCTCCTTGCTGTGCTCAGGGCCGCCGCGGGCCACGGCCCGGGCGCTCAACGAGGCAGACCCGGCATCGGTCTGAAGGGGGGCGGTGGGGTCGCGATGGGGGTTCATGGCATCTCTCGCAAGGCCTTGAACAGGCCGCAAGTTGATGATCCGTGCTGCAGCCCTGTGCCGGCTGAGCCCGCTCAAGCTTCGCGGGTGGGCCGCCGCGGGCGGTGGCGCACCTTCTGGCGGTGGCCCGGGGCGCGCTGGGCGGCATGCGCTGGCCCCCCGCTGCTCCAGGCCTGGCGCAGCAGCGAGAGCTCCAACAGGCGAGACGCCACCAGGTGGTTGATGGTGCCCACTGGCACCTCGCCCTTGGCGTTGGGCAGGCCGGTCGGCACCCCCGTGAGCAGCTCGATGGCCTGATCGACATCGTCCACGGCGTGTACCTGGAAGCGGCCCTCGGCCACGGCCTGCACCACGTCGTCGCGCAGCATGAGGTGCTGCACGTTGGCGCCCGGGATCAGCACGCCTTGCGGCGCAGACGGCCCGTCCTGCCCGGGCAAGCCGCGCGGACCCAGCAGGCCGCGCTTGCGGCACAGGTCGAAGAAGCCCTCGACTTTCTCGTTCACCCCCCCAATGGCCTGCACCAGGCCGAACTGGTTGATTGAGCCAGTCACCGCCAGGCCCTGACGCACGGGCACCATGGCCAGCGCCGACAGCAGCGCACACAGCTCGGCCAGCGAGGCGCTGTCGCCCTCCACCGGCCCGTAGCTTTGCTCGAAGACCAGGCTGGCCGACAGCGACAACGGCAGCTCCTGGGCGTAGCGCGCCCCGAGAAAGGCCGCCAGGATCATCACGCCCTTGGCGTGCAGCGGCCCGCCCAGGGTGGACTCGCGCTCGATGTCCACCAACTCGCCTTCGCCCAGGCGGGTGGTGGCCGTGATGCGCATGGGGTAGGCGAAGCGGAACTCGCCCAGCTGCGCCACCACCAGGCCGTTGACCTGCCCGATGTGCTCACCCTCGGTGGACACCAGCAGCGTGCCACGCAGCAGCTCTTCGTGCACGCTGTCGCGCAGGCGGTCGGCGCGGCGCACACGGTCAGCCTGCGCGGCGACCACATGGGCATGTTCGATGAGCGGGCAACCGGCACGTGCGGCCTGCGCATCGGCCTCGTGCAGCAGGTCGCTCAGGCTGCGCGTGTGGGTGCTGAGCTTGGCCCCGTCGTCGGCCAGCCGCGCGGCGTGGTCCACCAGGCGGGCCACGGCCTCGCGCGTCAGCGGCCGCAGGCGGTGCTCGCGCGCCATCGCCCCCAGCCAGCGGGCCAGCGCCGCGGAGGACTCCGCCTGCCGTGGCAGCTCGTCCTCGAAATCAGCCACCACCTTGAACAGGTCGTCGAACTCCGGGTCCAGCGCCTGCAGCAGGTGGTAGACCTGCTGGTCACCGAAGAGCACGATCTTCAGGTCCAGGGGCACCGGCTCGGGCTCCAGCGGCAGGGTGTTCACCCAGCCCAGGGCCTGCGGCAGCGACTCGATCACCACCCGGCCGGACTTGAGTGCGCGCTTCAGGCCCGCCCAGCTCAGCGGCTCGCTCAGCACCTTCACTGCGTCCAGCAGCAGAAAGCCGCCGTTGGCACGGTGCAGGGCGCCGGCGCGGATGAGGGTGAAGTTGGTCAGCAGCGTGCCCATGTGGGCGATGTGGTCGATGCGGCCCACCAGGTTGGCGTAGGTGGGGTGGTCGGCCAGCAGCACAGGCGCGCCGCGTGTCGGGGCATGGTCTGCGCCGGTGGTGAGGGTGGTCGCTGATGCTGATGGCGCGACCTCCCCCACCAGCAGGTTGACCTGGTAGCGGTGCAGGGCCAGGCTGCCAGCCAGGGCGCCCGACTCCTCGTCGTCGCTGCCGCCTTGTTCGCGCAACTGCTCGCCCGACTCGATGATGTCCTTGCGCACCTGCTCGAGAAAGTCATTGACTTGCGGTTGCGCCTGGAAGCTGGCCTTGAGCTCATCGACCAGATGCCCCGCGGCCATGGCCATGGCGTCGCGTGTGGCCTCGCGGATGCGCTGCTGCATCTCCCGGCGCTGGCGGGGAAGCTCGTGCAGCACCTGCTTCAGGCGTTCGCTGAGGCGCCCGATCACCTCCACGAGGCGCTCGCGCTCGCGCGCGTCAAGCTGCTCGAAGCGCTCCGCGGGCAGCGGCTTGCCTTTGTCCATGGGGGCGAAGGCAAAGCCCTGGGGCGTGCGGATGAGCGCCACGCCCTGGGCCACGGCACTCTCGCCCAGGGTCTGCAGGGCGCCGTCCTCCTGCTCCTTGGCCTGCTTCTGGATCGCCTCCAGCCGGGAGCGGTAGACGTCGCTTTCGAGCGCGGCCGAGACGGCCTTGGAAAGCTCGGTCACGAAGCGCTGCATGGCCTCGCGCAAGCGCCGTCCTTCCCCTGGCGGCAGGCTCAGCACGCGGGGCCGGTTGGCATCGACAAAGTTGTAGAGGTAGCACCAGTCCCGCGGCGCGGGTTGGGTGGCGGCGTGGCGCTCGAGCAGGCGGCGCACGAAGCCACGGTGGTCCACCCCGGGCTCGCCGGCCACAAACAGGTGGTACCCCGGGCCGCGCACGGCCAGCGCCAGCTCGATGGCGTCTACCGCCCGGGTCTGGCCGAAGGGGGTGTCGCCATCGGGCAGGTCGGCGGTGGTGTCGAACCCGAGTGATGCCGGGTCACAACGCGTGACGAGCTGCGCCGCCGACAGCAGGCCTGTTGACCCAGCCGTTGCGGAAGACGCCGCGACTGCCGAGCCCCCCGAGGTCTGCACCGGGAGCTCGCCGTCTGAGCCAGGCGCGGCGCTCAATGTGCCGGCGACCGCCCGGACCTGAGGGTTGCCTTCAATGGATGGACAGGCGCTTGGTGGACGTGGCTGATTTCTTGGGCAGGGTCAGCTCCAGCACGCCGTTCTCGTACTTGGCGTCGGCCTTGGACTCGTCCACCGGGCTGCCCAGCGTGAAGCTGCGGGTGGCGTAGCCGTACTGACGCTCGCTGCGCAACACACGGCCTTCCTTGCGGTCGTCCCACTCCTTCTTCATCTCGCAGCTGATCGTGACCAGGTTGCCCTCGATGCGCACATCGATGTCCTCCTTGCGGGCACCCGGGATCTCGGCGCGCACGGCGTAGGTGCCGTTCTGCTCGGCCACGTCCAGGCGGATGCGTGGCGGGGCGTCCGCCTGCTCGAAGCGCCAGGGGCGCATCAGGCTGCGGAAGGTGTCTTCCAGGGGATCCATCGAGAAAGGATCCAGCAGTCGCATTTCATTCATGAGTTTCTCCGTCAACAGGTGAGGTTTCCATCGGGCCCTGCGAGTGCCACGCCGCCGGGTGAAGCCGCATGTTGTGGGCGGCCCGGGGGGGCGGGCTTGAGTGGGCGCAAGGGCCGGGCCCGCAAGCCCGGCGCCCCGGTGTGTGCTCCACGACCTTCAGCCGATGCGCCGCCCCCCGAGCTTTTGGCCAGAGCTTGAGCCCGCGCAGCACGCGGCCCCGGGCCGCTCTTAAGGTGCCTGAACCAGCCCTGCAGGCCCAGCGCCGTCACTCCAGCGGGCGCTTGCTTGACGAAGGCTTCACCACCATGCCGCAGTTTCTGCTCCTGACCCGCCTGTCCCCCCAGTCCCTGCACCAGGCCCGCTCCTACGCCACGCTGGAGCGCCACGTGGCCGAGCAGGTGCGCCATCACTGCCCCGCGGTGAAGTGGTTGCAAAGCTGGGCCTTGCTGGGCCCCTGGGACTACGTGGACGTCATCGAAGCGCCGGACCTGGAGGAGGCCACCCGCGTGTCGGTGCTGGTGCGCAGCGCGGGGCAGGCGCAGTCGGAGATCTGGCCGGCCATGCCCTGGCCGCGCTTCAAGGAGCTGATCCAGGAATTGGCGGCGCGATGATGCTGCTGTCACTGGACGGTGAGTCCGCCCTGGCCCTGGCGGTGTCGCAACGCCTGGGCGAGCCGCTGTCGCCCGTGGAGCACCGCCCCTTCGAGGACGGCGAGCACAAGTGGCGCCCCCTGGTGGACCCGCGCGGCCGCGATGTCTTCGTGCTGACCTCGCTGCATGGCGACGACGAGGCCAGCCCCCAGGACAAGCTGGTGCGGCTGCTGCTGATGCTGGCCACCTTGCGCGATCACGGTGCGCACCGGGTGACGGCCGTGCTGCCCTACCTGGCGTACGCGCGCAAGGACCTGCGCACCCACCCTTTCGACCCCCTGGCCACGCAGGCGGTGGCGCGCTGGCTGGAGGCCTCAGGCGCCGACCAGGTGATCGTGCTCGAAGCCCACCAAGCGGCGGCCTTGCAGAACGCCTTTCGCTGCCCCTTGCTCACCCTGGACGCCTGGCACGCCTTTGACGAGCCCACCGACGGGGTGGCGGGCAACGGCCGGCCGGTGGTGGTGGCCGCGCCCGATGCCGGCGGGGTCAAGAGAGCCTTGCGCTGGCGCGAGCATCTTCAAGCGCGTTGGCAGCAGCCCGTGGGCTTTGCCATGGTGGACAAGCGGCGCATTGCCGGCTTGGTGACCAGCGGGCAGTTGGTGGCCGGTGACGTGCAGGGCTCGACCGTGCTGCTGCTGGACGACATCGTGGCCTCGGGCAGCACCCTGGCCCAGGCCGCGGCGGCCTTGCACCACGCAGGAGCCGTCTCGGTCCAGGCCTTCGCGGCGCACGGCCTGTTCGTGGGGGAAGCCGACAAGACGTTGGCGGCCTCGCACCTGGCCCGGTTGGTGGTCACCGACAGCGTGCCGGCCTTCAGGCTGCCACCGTCGGCGGCCTTTGCACCCCGACTTCAGGTGGCCTCGGTGGCCTCTGTGCTGGCGCGCGCTATCGGACAGGTGCACCAGAGGGGGTGGTGAACGCCGCGGGCTGCGGGCGTGGATCAGCGCGAAGCCCTGCACAGGGGCTTCAGGCTTCCTGCGTGCGGTCCTGACGGTCCAGGTGGTCCTTGAGCTCGGCCAGCAGCGGCTCCAGCCCGGTGCGCAGCTCGTCCAGCAAGGGGGCCCAGGCCACCGCCTGCCCGTTTTTGAGTTGCCGGCAGGCTTTTTCCAGCCGGCCAGAAGCCGCCGCCACGGGCAGGGCGGCCACGGTGCTGGCCGTGCCCTTGAGGGTGTGCGCCAGCCGCTCGGCCGTGGCGAAGTCACCGCTGTTCAGGGCCTGGCGCGTGGTGGCCACCATGCCCGACTGGTCGCGCACGAACAGGCGCAGCACCGTCAGGTACAGGGCCTGCTTGCCCATGAGCTGGCTCAGGCCCAATTGCACGTCCAGGCCCGGCACGTTCCAGGGCAGTTCGTCAGCGGGCAGGAGGCCTGCGTTGGGACCCGAGCCGTCAGACTGGGGCGCGCCGGGGGCTCGCGCGTCTGCCCGAGGGCGCAGCCAGCGGGCGAGCTTGGCCCACAGGATCTCGGGCTCGATGGGCTTGGCCAGGTGGTCGTTCATCCCGGCGGCCAGGCAGCGCTCGCGGTCTTCGGCCAAGGCGTTGGCGGTCATGGCGATGATGGGCAGCCCGGCCAAATCGGGCTGTTCGCGCACTTCCAGCGTGGCCTCGATGCCGTCCATCACGGGCATCTGCATGTCCATCAGCACGAGGTCGTAGGCGTGGTTGCGGATGCGCTCGACCGCGACTTGCCCGTTCTCCGCCGTGTCCACCACCAGCCCGGCTTCGTGCAGCAGCTCGGTAGCCACCTGGCGATTCAGCTCGTTGTCGTCCACCAGCAGCACACGGCAGCCGCGCAGATGCGTGGGCACCCCCGCGGATGTGGTGCTTGACCGCGTGGCTGACAGACCCGCAGCGGCGTCCGCGCCCAGCAGGCGCGACACCTCGTCAAACAGCACCGAGGCGTTGACGGGCTTGAGCAGCACGCGGTCCAGCTGTGCCCGCCTGAAGACCTCCAGCGCCTCTTCCCGGCCATGGGAGGTGACCATGACCAAGTGAGGGAGGTCCTGCGGCCAGAGCCGGCGCAACTGACGGGCCAGCTCCACCCCGTCCATCTCCGGCATCTGCCAGTCGATGAAGGCGGCCTCGCAGCGCTGGCCTTCAGCGTGAAGGTCCTTCAGCATTTGCAGGGCCTGGGCCCCCGAGGCCGCGCTGTGCACTTGCAGCCCCATGCCTTCGAGCAGCGAACCGATGACGGTGCGGGCACTGTCGTTGTCGTCCACCACCAGCACCCGGCGACCTTGCAAAGAGTCCAGATGCGGCCCCTTGGCCAGCCGCCCGGCCTCGGCCACACCCACCTCGGCCGTGAACCAGAAGGTGGAGCCTTGTCCGGCCTCGCTCTGCACCCCCACCTCACCACCCATCAGCGCGGCCAGTTGGCGCGAGATGGCCAAGCCCAGCCCCGTACCGCCGTACTTGCGGCTGGTGGAGCCGTCGGCCTGCTGGAAGTTTTGGAACAGCCTTGATTGCTGTTCGGGCGTGAGGCCGATGCCCGTGTCCGACACCGAGAAATGAAGCAGGGCCCGCCCGCCCTGTGAGCGCAGGCAGCGCACCCGCAGCGTGATCTCACCGTGCTCGGTGAACTTGACAGCGTTGTTGGCGTAATTGATGAGCACCTGGCCCAGGCGCAGCGAGTCGCCCACCAGGGCCTGCGGTACCTGGGGCTCCACGTCCACGATCAGCTCCAGCCCCTTTTCCGTGCACTTCTGGGACACGAGCGAAGCCACGTTGTCGATGACGTCCAGCAGGTCAAAGGGCGCGGCTTCGATGGTGACCTTGCCCGCCTCGATCTTGGACAGGTCCAGGATGTCGTTGATCAGGGCCAGCAGGTGCCGGCTTGAAGCCTGGATCTTGGCCATGTAGTCGCGCTGGCGCTCGCTGAGCTCGGTTTTCAGTGCCAGGCCGCTGAAGCCGATGATGGCGTTCATGGGCGTGCGGATCTCGTGGCTCATGTTGGCCAGGAACTCGCTCTTGATGCGGCTGGCGGCCTCAGCGCGCTCACGGCCGCGGGCCAGCAGGTGCATGAGCATGGCCAGCAGCAGCGAGCCCACCAGCCCCGCGCCAGCCACCAGCCGGGCCGACGACTCCTGCAGCCTCGCCTCGAAGGCCGGCGTGGACTGAAAGGCCATGGTCCATTGCCGGCCGGCCACCTCGATGACGCTCTGCGCGCTGAACCTCCCGCGTGTTCCAGCCTTGGTACCGCTGGGGTCACTGTCGTAGAGCAACTGTTCGGCTTGCAGGGCGGTGCCGTCGTAGATCCTGATGGCCACGTCGTCCCGCCGCGCCCCGAGGATGCCAGCCATCAGGTCGTTCATGCGAAAGACGCCCGAGATCCACCCGCGCAGGGAGGTGCTGCGGCTCTCGGCCGTGGCGCTGCCGGCAGCGTCGCGGTACAGCGGCAGGAACATCAGCACACCGGCCTGCACGTCCTGGGTGGTCTCCTGCACCAGGGTCAGCCGCCCGGTGAGCGCGCCCTGGCCTGTGTTCCAGGCGCGGTCCATCGCGGCGCGGCGTATGGGCTCAGCGTAAGTGTCAAAGCCCAGGGCACGCAGGTTGCGCCCGGCGAAGGGTTCGATGAAGACGATGGCGGTGTAGGGATCTCGCACGCCGGGTGGGCGGATGTCGTACTCCGGCACCCCGCTGCGCCGCACCGCCTGCACATGGGCTTCACGGGTTTGTGCCGGCACCAGCATGTTGAACCCCACGCCCTGGATGCCGGGAAAGCGTTCGGCCAGCCCCAGGGCCTGCACATAGGCGCGGAACTGCTGCCGGTCCACATCGGCGCCCGCGCTCAGCAGCCCGGCCACGCCGCGCAGCACCTGCTGGTAGGAGTCCATCCGCAATTGCACGCGGTTGGCACCGTCCACCACCCGGGCTTCGAACTCAGACTGCAGTTCCAGCTCGTCGTAGCGCGTCTGCCCCAGCCAGGCCTGCCAGGTGACCAGCAGGCCCAGCAACAGGACGACCCAGGGCACTGCGCGGTGCCCGAGCAGTTTGATCAGCGAGTGGCGCAAGGTGGAAGCGTTTTCACCCAGAGGTGGGACGGGCAGGCCTTGAGGCTTGGCAAGCGGGGCCTGAACAAGCGCCTCAGGGCCTGTGGGGGCGTGTTCTTGGTCAGGTTCAACAGTGGACTGGCGGCGTCCATGCGCTGCATTCTCCGGGAAAGCGTGCGCCTTCCCAAACCGAAGGCGGTTACGGATGCCCCCGAGCTGTGGGCCGGGGCCTCAAGCCCGGTCCGCGTCCACCCCGGTGGCCAGCACGGCACAGCCCAGGTACCAGCGGGCCCACGAGCGCCAGCGCTCGCCGTCGCGCACGGGCGACTCCTGCAGATGCGCCAGGGCCAGCCGGGCCCGCAGCAGCGCGCGTTGGGCGGTGTACAGCCGCAGCAGGCGGTGAGGTGGCCGGTCGCGCATCAGCCGCCCACAGCGTGCGAACAGCCGTCGGCCGATCCAGGCGGCGCCCAGGCGGCGGCATTCCATCGCCAGATAGGCCAGTTCTTCGAACGGGTCCACCTCGCGCAGTGCGGCGCTGAACTCCAGGCGGTCGATCACCAGCGGGATGTCAGGTGCGGGGGGCAGTTGGATGTGCTCGGGGCGCAGGTCGCCGTGCCCACAGACGATGCGGTGCTGCACTGCACGTTGGGCCAGCTCCTTCTCACAGCCCTGCAGCAGGCTTGCGCAGCCTGACAGGGCCTGCTGCGCCTGCACCGCGGTGTGTACCCAATGGCCGTCATGGCAGCCCGTGTGCGCCCAGGCCTGCATCCAGGCGGGGCGGTCCAGGCCCGACGCGTGGTCCTGCAGCGCCTGCCGTGCGCGCTCGCACCAGGCGTCGGGCCGCACCTCGGCCCGCGGCGCCGCCGCCCAGAACTGGCTGAGCACCCGGGCCAACCGGTCCACGCCCTCGGGGCCCACCTGCCCACCCAGGATCAGCTGATCCAGCATCCGTTGGGCGGGCAGGCGGCGCATGAGGACCAGCCAGTCCTCTGCTGTGGCTGTCGGGTCGTGCGCCGTCGCGTCCGAGGTGGGGGCGCCCGGGGCTGTTGAGAGATGACACCAGCGACGCAGGACCCACCCGTCAGCCTCTTGACGGGCCTGGACCAGGCCCAGGTACACCCCGGGCGCCAGCGCCTGGTTCAGACGCCATTCCGCGCGGCAGGCCGCTTCGCGCAGGGCCGAGGTGGAGAAGTCCAGCCAGCGGCTGCGCACCGGCTTCTTGAGCTTGAGCGCGTGGTCGCCCACCAGGAACACCCAGGCATGGTGGGTCTCGATGGTCTCGACGCGCTCCCCCTGCACGCCAATGGCCTGGTAGGCCTGCGGGGAGCGTAGAAAGTCGAGCAACACACCGCCGATGAGACCGTGGTCTTGCGCGGGAGAGCCTGCCGCTGCGCAAGGGCGGTGGTGATGACGGGCGCCGCCCAGGGCGAGCGGCGGTTGGT
>CAYSOD010000055.1:7736-13312 GCA_964432385.1 uncultured Rubrivivax sp. | reverse complement strand
TGCCGCCGGCCAGCAGGCGCAGGATGTCGAACTGGTGGGCACCCTGGCGCATGACCACGCCCCCACCTTGGGCGGCATCGAGTTCACCTGGCCGGCGCGGGCGGCGCATCCAATCGGTGAAGCACCAGGTGTTGACCATGCGCACGGATCCCAGGTCACCTCGGGCCACGATCTCGCGCATGTGTCGGATGGGCAGGTCGAAGCTGTGCGAGTGGCCCACCAGCAACGTGACACCGGCGCGCTCGGCAGCCCGCACCATCGCCAGGCCCTCTTTCAAGGTGGCGGCCATGGGCTTTTCCACCAGCACATGGCGCCCGGCGGCGGCGGCCCGTTGCGCTTGCGCCGCGTGCAAAGGGGTGGGCGTGGCAATCAGCACCACCTCGACCTCCGGCCGGTTCAGCAAAGCCGGCAGGTCCTCACAGACCGCCACGCCGCAGGCTGCGGGGTCGGCCGCCCATTGCGCACGCACCTCGGGATCGGTCTCGGCCAAGGCCACCCAGCGGAAGGCCGGATGGCGCTGCAGTGCGGGCACGAAGGCTGCCCCGGCCGCCCCCATGCCCACGATGCCCACCCCCAGTGGGCGGCCCACGGCACTCACCGGGCCTTCTTGACGATGGTCTCGTCGAAGAGCTTGATCCAACGCTCCTGCTGATCGAGCACCTGCACCGGGTCCACCATCTTCAGGGGCACCTGCGCCCAGGGTCCGGCGTGCAGCCGGCTGGCCGGCACGAAGCTCGTTTCAGCCATGACCTTCTGGCCTTCTCCGAGCATGAAGTCCAGGAACAGCAGCGCCGAGGCCGGGTTGGGCGCACGGCGGTGGATGCCCAAGGTGCTGGGTTGACCAAGCAGAGGCTGCAGCACGTGGTTCTCGATGGGTGCGCCCTTCTTCTTCAACTGCTCCGGGATCCAGCTGTAGACCGTCAGGCCCACCGGAATATCCCCCGAGGCCACCAGGTTGGCGAGCACCGAGTGCCCCTTGCGTGCCGACAGGCCGTTGGTGGCCATGAGCTGATCGAAGAGCCTGCGGCCCTTGTCCTCGCCCAACTCACCCAGCAAGGTGCCAAACCAGCCATGGTTCTGCGCTTCGATGCCCAGCATGCCCTTCCACTTCGGGTCCAGCAGGTCCTGATAGCTGCGGGGCAGGTCCTCCTTGCGCACCTTGCCTGTGTGATAAGCCAGCGTCCACACGTCGATGGCCAGCCCGGCCCAGCCCCGATGCGCAGGCGCCGCAGAGGGCAGCAGGTCCTTCAGGTGCGGCGACCAGGCCTCCATCAGCAGCTTTTCGCGCCAAGCGGCCTCGTTTTCCGGCGCGTTGTTCTGAATCACGTCGACCTCGAAGCGGTTGCCGCGGCTCTCGGAGATCACCCGCTGCAGCACCGCCTCCGAGCCCGAGCGCCAGACCTTGGTCTTCAGGCCGTACTTCTTGGTGAAGGCAGTCACGACCGCCGGCAATGCGGGGTAGACGTGGTAGATCGCCAGCTCGCCTTCCTTGCGCGCGAGTTCCAGCAGCTTGTCGTGGCGGTCGGCGCCCTGGTACAGGGCGAGGTCGCGGGCGGCCTTGCCGGCGTCCTGGCTCCAGGCCGGCGTGCCCACGGCGCCTGCCCACAGGCTGGCGGCCAGGGCCTTGCAGAACGCGCGTCGCATGAGGTTCTCCTGCTGGTCAAAGAACGCCGCCCACGCCCCCTGATGCGGGATGCAGGGTCAGGCGCGGGCCCGCAGCGCACGGCGCCGCAGGTACTCGAAGTTGATGGTGTACTGCTCGGCCCGTGTGATGTCGTGATGCAGCTTGCGCACCTGCTCAGCGGTGAACATGTCACCAATGCCGCCGCCGGCCTGCGCGAGCAACTGGATCTGGCAGGCGTTCTCCAGCATGATGGCCAGCACCACCGCCTCCTCCAGGCACGCACCCACGACGGCGGTGCCGTGGTTGCGCAGCAGCACCGCCTTGTGGGGCCCGAGCGCCTGTGCCACGGCAGCGCCGAGCGACTGCGAGCGGATCAGGTCGATCGCCGCCTCGAACGTGGGCAGGCCGTCGGCAAAGGCCACGGCGGGCTGGCTGATGGGCAGCAAAGGCCGGCCCGTGGCCGAGAAGGCCACGGCGTGCGTGGGGTGGGCGTGGATCACGCTGTGCACGTCGGGCCGCGCCTTGTAGATCTCGGAGTGGATGTAGACCTCGCTGTGCTTGCGCCCGCCACCGGCGACCTTCTCGCCCGCCAGGTTGCAGGTGACCATGTTGTCCTGGTCGATCTCGTCCAGACCAAAGCTGTGCGGCTTCATGAAGAAGTGTTCGGGGTCCCCCGGCACGCGCACCGACACATGCCCGCGCGTGAGGTCACCCTGGCCGGCGGCGTCCAGCACCAACCCCGCGTCGATGAGCCGGCTGCGGGCTTCCTGGCTGTTCATGCCGTACCCCCTGGCGCCGAAGCGCCGTCGTAGACGTCCACGATCTCCTGCGCCACGGGCGCGTACTTCGCATGCGTGCGCAGCATGAAGGCCGCGAAGCCGTCGCTGTTGTGGTGCTTCTTCCGCTCGGTGGGCAGTTCGATGCAGGTGTTGCGGGCAGCGTCACGCAGCAGGCCCATGGGCTCTTGGCCCTGCTGCACTTTCTGCATCTCGCGCTTGAGCACCCGGCGGTACATCGCCACGCCCTTGTCGGAGGCACCCAGGTGCTCGCGCGTGCGGTCGGCCACCGTGCCCTGGGTGATCCAGGCCATCATGTCCTGCCCGTCGATGTTGTCCATGATGAACTCGCCCTGGGCGTCCCGGAAGGGCACCTCGTACGTGAAGACCTGCGAAAGAAGGTGGGGGGGCACACGGGCGCCCTGTGGCGGCGTGTAAGCGTTGTACCAAAGGTGCAGGGTGTGGTGATCGTCCACCGGCACGCGCATCTGGAAGGAGTGATAGCGGGCCCTCGGGTCGCCATTGCCGACCGCCAGCAGATTGGGGAACACGATCGGATGGCCGATGCGCCAGTCGTCGGAGTCCTCGCCGTGGCCCTGCAGCAACCGGTGCTTGGTGATGCCGAACTCGAACTCGCGGAAGTCGATCTTCTCGTGGCGCGCGCTGATGGCCACCTTGACCCCCTCGCGCTCTTTCTGGAACTCGTACTGGTGGCCGTGCAGCCACTCGGTGTGCACCGGGTCCAGCGAGTTTTCCATGATCTGCAGCCAGTTCACCGGCAACAGGGCGCGCCCCATGATGCGGATGGCACCCTCGGCCACGAAACCCTCGAAGCGGGGCAGCAGCGGGGCAGGCTGCGGGCCCATGTAGGTGAACAGCACGCCGCCGAGTTCCTGCACCGGGTAGGCGGTGGTGGCCACATGGGTGCGAAAAGCCGCACTGTCGACCTCGAAGGGCTGGCTCAGGCATCGGCCTGCCGGGTCGAACTCCCATCCGTGGTACGGGCAGCGGATGCCCTGCGCGGTGGGGATGCCGTGCAGGAAAGAGGCGCGCCGGTGCGGGCACTGCTCGGCAATCAACCCGAGCCCCCCTTCCCGGTTGCGAAACAGGATCAGGTCCTCACCCAGCAGCCGTACCTTTCGGGTCCAGCGCTCGCGCAGGTCCACCGCAGCGGCAAAGGGCTGCCAGTAGCGGCGCATGAGCTGCCCCATGGGCGTGCCAGGGCCGACTTCGGTCAGCAGGCGGTTCTGTTCTTCTGATTCCATGCGGGACAGCAGCAGCCAAGGCTGCAGGGCCAAGTTTCGTTGTTCTTCCATGTGGACCGAAGTTCCGCATGGAGAACCCGGATGATGAGATCCGGGGGGCGGCTTGTCAACGCATGAAGAGCCGGGGCTAACCCGCAAAGACAGGTGTGCCGGTCGGCGTGCGGGCGATACTTTCAGGCTCTCCATCATTCCCCGGAAAGCCGGCGTGGCCAAGACAGGACGCAACGAACCCTGCCCCTGCGGCAGCGGGCGCAAGTACAAGATGTGCTGCGGCAAGCTGGCACTGCCCGTGGCCGTGTTTGCATCGGCACCCTTGCCGGGCGGCGCCACACCCGCTGCACTCGGTGGCCACCATACGCTGCCGGCGGACGCCGAGCCTCCGCGCGCCTGCGGCCCCTGCACAGCGTGCTGCGAGGGTTGGGCCGAGGGCGAGATCCGCGGCCACCGGATGTCACCCGGGCGCCCTTGCCACTTCCTCGCGCCGGCCCCCAGAGACCCGGCACATGGCAGTCCCTGTTCGATCTATGACGAGCGACCTGAATCACCCTGCCGCAGGTTCGTTTGCGGCTGGCTCGCCCCAGGCAGCCCCTTCCCCGAGCAGTTCCGCCCCGATCTGTCAGGCTTCATCCTGGTGCCGATGCGCTGGCGAGACCGGCCAGCCTGGGTGATGCTGCCGGCCGGGCGCGACCCGGACGAGGCCGCCTTGAAATGGATGCAGGCGCGGGCCCGGGCCACGGGCGAGCCCTTCTTCTACGAGCAGCAAGGCGAGCGCGTCGGCTATGGACCGCCGGCGTTCCAGATGGAGATGCAGCAGAAGTTGCAGCGCGGGCAGCGACTGTGGTGAGTGGGCCGGGCAGCAGGCCGCCGCACCAGACCGTGCTCAGGCGGCGCAGGCCTCGAACTGCGCCTGCCAGGCCTGCGCATCCAGGTCTCGGCCGATGAAGACGAGCCGGCTGTAGCGGTCCTCGCCCGACCGCCAGGGCCGCTGCCAGTCGCCCTCCAGAAGCATGTGAACGGACTGGAACACGAGCCGCCGCTCGTCACCGGCCACGTCCACGATGCCTTTGCTGCGCAAGATGTCCGCGCCCCGGGTGCGCACGAGCTCGGTCAACCAGCACTCCACACGCGCCGCGTCCATGGGTCGGTGCGCTATCAGCGCCATGCTGCGCACGCCGTGTGAATCGCCCTGCAGCTGCCTCGAAGTGTGGTGGGAACCGTGATCATGGTGGTCGTGATGCGCGCAATGCTCGTCATGCACATGACCGGGCTCGCCGTGCGCAATGTGCTGCGCCGCGCAAGCCGCCTGGGCGGAAAGAAAACCCGGCTCCAGGCCGACGATGCGCTGCAGATCGAAACCCCCGCGGCCCAGCAACGCCGACAGCGGCACGTCGGCCCGCCGGGCCACCTGCACGGGCGCCAGCGGGTTGAGCCGCGCCAGCTGGCGCTGCACCGTCGCCAGCATGGGGCCATCGACCAGATCGGCCTTGTTCAGCACGATCTGGTCGGCAAAGGCCACCTGTTCCACGGCTTCGCGGCTGCGGGCCAGGCGCTCCAGCACATGGTGGGCGTCCACCACGGCGGTGATGGAGTCCAACTGGGTGCGCTCGCGCAGCAGCGGGTCCACGAAAAAAGTCTGGGCCACCGGCCCAGGGGCGGCCAGTCCGGTGGTCTCCACGACGATGGCGTCGAAGCGGTCCGCGCGGGCCAGCAAGGCGTGCAGCGTGCGGATCAAATCCCCCCGCACGGTGCAGCACACGCAGCCGTTGCTCAACTCGAAGAGCTCCTCGCGGGCGCCCACCAGCAGCTCGTGGTCGATGCCGATCTCACCGAACTCGTTGACCACCACGGCATAGCGTCGCCCATCCTCGGCCTGCAGGATGCGGTTGAGCAGCGTGGTCTTGCCCGCGCCCA
>CAYSOD010000055.1:2629-7636 GCA_964432385.1 uncultured Rubrivivax sp. | reverse complement strand
CGCCCATCCTCGGCCTGCAGGATGCGGTTGAGCAGCGTGGTCTTGCCCGCGCCCAGCCAACCCGTCAGCACCGTGACGGGCACGCGGGAGACCACGCTCAGCTCCAGGGCAGCAGGCTGACGTGGATGACGTCGGGCGAGTAGCCGCCGCCCACGGCCTTGATGGCGGTGTCAGCGTCCTTCAGCCCGAAGGTATGCGTGGTCACCAGCTCCAGCGGGAAGCGGTGGCTGGCCAGTTGCTGCAAGGCCATCTCGCAAGCCCGGTAGCTGTGGCCCCTGGCGCTCTTGATGGTGATGTACTTGACCGTCACCTTGCCGATGGGGAAGTTGGGGAAGTCGGTCATCTCGCCCTGGATTAGCAGTGTGCCGCCCTTGCGTTTGAGCGCCTCCACGCCCAGCAGCACGGCCGAGGTGCCGGCGCCGGCCGTGCAGTCCAGCACCACATCCACGCCCTTGCCTCCCGTGATCTGCATCACGCGCTCCAGGGGGTTCTCGGTCTGCACGTCGATCGTGTGATCCGCCCCCAGCGTCCTGGCGATCTCCAGCCGCTTGGCGTCCTTGCTGGTGCCCGTGACGATGATCAGGTCGGCACCGGCCTGCTTGCAGGCCACCACCTGGCTCAGGCCCTGCTGGCCCGGCCCCTGGATGAGCACGGTGGACTGGAATCCGATGCCGCAGTCCATGAGCGCCCACTCGATGCCGTTGGCCAGCGGCGTGACGATGCCGGCCAGCTCGGGCGTGACGTTGTCAGGCACCTTGTGCAGCACGCAGTTCCAGGGCAGGTAGACGTACTGGGCGAAGCCGCCCCACAGGTGCGGCGCGCGGTCGGCGCTGGTGTAGCCGTAGCGGATGCCGTCAGGGTTGCTGCGCCAGTCGGTGGCCTCGCAGTGGCGGTACTCGCCCTTGTGGCACCACTCGCACTGCATGCAGGCCACGTAGTGCTCCAGGAAGACGCGGTCGCCCTCCCTGAAGCCCTTGCGCTGCGTGAACAGCCGCCCGGCCTTGGCGATGACACCGATGTTCTCGTGGCCCATGATGACTGGGCCGCCTGTGAGGGCCTGCTTGTACATCTTGACGTCGGTGCCGCAGATGCCGGCCACCTCCATCTTCAGCAGCGCACCATCCTCGGGGATGTCGGGCATGGGGAACTCGCGCAGCTCGATCTGGCTGGCGCCGGTCTTGATCGCGGTCAGGACGGTTTCCATGGGGGTTCTTTCTAGGGCAAGGCAGGGGGGTCGGGCAGGCGCGGGCGAGGTCGTCGATCAAAGGGTCTCGCCATCCCGCAGCACGCCTGCAGCGCGCAGCGAGGCTTCCAGCCACTTGGGGCGCAGCGCACGGCCGGCGGCGATGTCTTCCAGGCGCTGGGTCTCGTCGGCCACCTTGGCCGCAGCCAGCGGCAGCAGCGAGGCCACTTTCTCGCGCTCGATGACGACCACACCGTCGGCGTCAGCCACGATGAGGTCGCCGGGATGCACGGTGGCGCCGCCACAGGAGATGGGCCAGTTCAAGCGCCCCGGCACAAACTTGGTGGGCCCGTTGGGGTTGGCGCCCACGGCCCAGACGGGAAAGCCCATTTCACGCAAGGTTTCGGTGTCGCGGATCGCCGCATCGATCACCACGCCCGCAATGCCAAGCTTGCGGCAGGCGCTGAGCATGATCTCGCCCATCAGCGCGCAACTGGTGTCGGCCTTGCCGTCGATGACCAAGACGTCGCCCGGGCGGGCCATGGCCATGGCCGCGTGGATCATGAGGTTGTCGCCCGGGCGCACCTCGATGGTGAAGGCCGGTCCGCAGACCTTGGCCCCGGGGTTCAGCGCCGCCACTCGGCCATCCATGGTGCCGCGTCTGCCGGCCACATCGGCCAGGATGGAGGCGGCGTAGGCGCTGGCCTGCTGCACCAGCTCGGGGGCCACGCGATCGAAGTCGCGGCGGATGTCGGAGAGATCGGTGCTCATGGGAAGGTTTCCGGTCGAGGGTGGGCAGGCGGGTGAAGAGCCGAGGCGCAGGGGAGCAGGCAGCTTCACTGCCCGCGGCGCTTGAGCAGGGCATCCAGCCGGGGGTAGACCCGCCGGGCATTGCCCTCGAAGATCAGATGGCGGCTGGCCTCGTCCAGGCCCGCCACGCCGTCCACGTAGCGCTTGGTGTCGTCAAAGGCGTGGCCGGTGGACGGGTCCACGCCCGGCACCGCCCCCAGCATCTCCGAGGCGAACAGGATGTTGGTCAGCGGCACCACCTCGGTCATGAGCCGGATGCCCGGCAGGTGGTAGACACAGGTGTCGAAGAACACGTTGTTCAGCAGATGCTCGTCCAGGGGCTTCTTCTGCAGGGACAGGCAAAGCCCGCGATAGCGCCCCCAGTGGAAGGGCACCGCCCCGCCCCCGTGCGGGATCACGAACTTCAGCTCGGGGAAGTCCTTGAACAGGTTGCCCTGGATCAGCTGCATGAAGGCCGTGGTGTCGGCGTTGATGTAGTGCGCGCCCGTGTGGTGGAAGTTGGGGTTGCAGCACGACGATACGTTGATCATGGCCGGCACCTGCAGCTCCACGAGCTTCTCGTACAGCGGGTACCAGTGGCGGTCGGTCAGCGGCGGGCCGGACCACCAACCCCCTGAAGGATCGGGGTTGAGGTTGACGCCGACGAAACCCAGCTCCAGCACGATGCGCTCGAGCTCGGCGATGCACTCGCGCGGCGACACGCCAGGGAACTGCGGCAACTGCCCCACGCCGACGAAGTTGTCAGGCAGCAGCGTGGTCAGGCGGTGGATCAGGTCATTGGAAATGGCGCTCCACAGCCGGCTCGTTTCGGCATTGCCCACGTGGTGGGCCATCCCCGCGGCACGCGGCGAGAAGATGGTCAGGTCGCTGCCGCGCTCGCGCTGCAGCTTCAGCTGGGGCTGCACGCTTTGCACCAGCGCCTCGTCAGAGATGTTCAGGTCCGCCAGGCTGCGTGCCGCGGGCTTGCGCGCGGGGTCGGCCAGACCCGCGAGCTGCTTGTCTCGAAAGGTGTGCAGCGCGGCGGGCTCGGTGGTGTAGTGGCAGTGGATGTCGATGATCATGGGCAGCTCGCGAGGAAGTCCAGCAGCCTGGGCGGCACGGTCTGGGCCGTCTGCGCCTCGGGCGCGGCGTCCCAATATGTCGACCGGGGCAGGCACTCCTGCAGGTAACGCGCGGCCGAGGTGGCGTGAGAGGCATCCTGGCCGGGGATGACCAGCGCGGGGGTGTCCAGCTGCAGCAGGGCCTCGGGCTCGGCGCCAGGGGCCGTGTCACGGTCCATCAGCGCGCGCATCATGCCGGTGACCGTCAGTCGGTAGCGCTCGGCGTCCTGCGCGGCGAAGGCCGCGGCAAACGCCTCGTCACGCCGCAGCACCGAGACCCAAGGGCCGCCGCGGGGATCTTCACCAAAGCTCTGGGTGCCCGCGCGTGCCAGCGCCACCACCTCGGCCAGCCCATGCTGCTGCACGAAGGCCAGGTGCTGGATGAATCGGCCCTGGCCGTTGAGCCGGTACTTCGCGCCGCCCACGGGCCAGTACAGCACCAGGGCGCTCACGCGCTGCGGGTGCGACACCGCCAGCGAGACGGCCGGCGCACAGCCCATGCAGCCGCCCATCACGGCGGCCCGCTCGATGCCCAGGTGGTCCAGCAAGCCACGGCCCTGCGCTGCGTAGTCGGCCCAGTTGACGGCCTGCACCCGGCCGCCCGACTGCCCCGTCTCCCGGCGGTCGAACAGGATGCAGGCGTGACGCTGCACCAGCGCGTCCAGCATGCCCGTTTTGGCATACACGCTCTGGGTGGCCCACTTCTGCAGGGTGGCGTCGAACCCACCTGGGGAGAACATGAGCAGCGGCGAGCCGCTGCCGCGCACCTCATAGTGGGTGGTGATGCCGTCAATCAGGGCGGTGGGCACGGGGCACGTCCTTGGTTCACGGTGGGGGCAGGCCCATCAGGCCGGCGGCAACTTCAGACCGCCACGGATCTGGCGTCCGGCCCGCACGTCCTCGGCGTAGGCCGACAGCGCCGCCAGCGCGGTGGACGCCACCTGCGCGTAGGTGTCGGGCGGTTGATCGATGGTGGAGGCGGCGTAGCCGATCGCGGCGTGCGCCATGCGCATGCGGCCATCCAGCCAGGGGCCGCCACCCTGCCCGCCGATGACGGGGATGTCCACCGCCGCGGCCACCGCGGCACCGGCCACCGGGCCGGAGTGCTGGAAGTCCAGCATCGAGCAACCGGCGGCCTCCAGGGCGCGGGCCTGGGCCACCAGTTCGGCCGTCATCTCGGGGGGTACCTGCAACGGCGACTTCAGCATGGTGGCGTAGTCGATGCCGTATCGCAGCGCCGTCTGCGGCGTGATGCCGAAGTGGGCGAACACGGGGATGCCGGCCTTGATCAACGCCTGCACCGCCTCAGGGTGGTCCACGGCGCCATCGACCTTGATGAGGTCCACGCCCACCTCCTTGACGAAGCGGATCGCGGCCTCCAGCGTAGCCTGCACGCCCTGCTGCAAAGGCCCGTAGGGGAAGTCCACGCTCAGCAGCGCCCGCTTCACGCCACGGCGTACCGCCTTGGCCACGATGACCATCTCGTCCATCGTGACCTCCAGGGGGTTGGCGTGGCCCCAGAGGTTCACGCCCACCGAGTCGCCCACCGACACCAGGTCCACCCCCGCGCGGTCGACGATGCGTGCCATCTGGAAGTCCCAGGCGACCACGCCCACGATCTTGCGACCGTCGCGCTTCATCTGCTGGAGTTGGGGCAGGGTGACGGCGTCGTTCATGGCAATCGGGTCCAGTGCGCGTCGGTCTTCAAGCCACCACCCCATGGGTCTCGGGGTGGAAGAGCTCTTCCAGCGAGAAGGGCCTGTTCACGATGCCCTGATCACGCATGGCGGCCAGGGCTTCCTCCAGGGCCTGCCGGTTGGGCTCGATGCCATAGGGCAGCGGGTCGGCACCCGTGATCGCCATCACCCGGCGGTGCACCTCGTCCACCGCCGTGGGCTTGTCCAGCGTGCCCGC
>CAYSOD010000055.1:0-2529 GCA_964432385.1 uncultured Rubrivivax sp. | reverse complement strand
GAGCATGTCGCTCATCTTGCGGCCGGGCTCGATGGGCACGACGTTGGCGGGCGGGCGGTACTCCGCCACGTGCTCGTCACCCGACAGCACCCAGGTGATCTTGTTCAGGTCCACGCCGTACTGATTGCGCAGGATGCTGCGCGCCCACACTCCCGTGGTGACCGTGTAGCCGCGGTTGACGCCCACCCGACGGCCTTCCAGGTCCTTCGGGCTGCGCACGCCGGCCTCGGTATGGATGGCGATGGCCCCGTGATGGAAGGCACGCACCAAAAAGATGGGCAGCGCCGTGAAGCGCTTGCCGTGAGCACGGGCGCAGACGTAGGTCGTCAAGGCCATCTCGCACACGTCGAATTCCAGGCCCCGGACCATGCGGCGAAAGCCGTCGATCAGCACGGGAATGTCCTCGAATTCGAAGGAGAACCCGGCGGCAGGTGTGACCTCCCCGGCCTTCAGCGCACGGTTGTTGCCCTGGGTGCGGGTGACGGTCTTGAGCTTCAGGTCCGGCATGTGAGGGTCTCCGACGACCATTCTCGGCTCGGCACAGCGCAGGCGCCTGAATGGCCTTTCAACAGCAATCGGCCTCGAAGCCGGGGGGCACCACCAAGGCGTCCTTCATCCACCAGGGGGGCAGATCGTCGGCGCAGACTTGGCCCACGGGCTTGAAGACCTTCAGATGATGTCGCCGATCGGCGGCCGTCCAGAAGGCGATCACGGTCTCCAGCGGCGGGCAGCCCGGCAGGCCGCACACCACTTGCGTCACCAGCACCGCGTCTTCGGGGGCAAGGCGAAAGCGCTCCCGCACCCAGGCGGCCACCTGCGCGCAGGCGTCGGCCAGGCCCGGAGCCGGCTTGAACGTGCCGAACATGCCCGGTGCCGCAGACGCGAAGGGGTTTCACACCGAGGCGTGCTTCTTGCCGGGCTCAGCCAGCAGCGCGTCGCGGGCGGCGTCCTTGAACGGCACGCCGCGCGGCAGCAGCACCGCGGCCGAGCGGATGCGCTGGTGGGCCGGGTCGCGGCCAGGTGGAAGCTCGCCCTTCTCGGCCAGCGCCCGGGCCGCCTTCATGAGGCGCTGGCGCGCCATGATGATGCCGTTGTCGGTGCCCACCAGGTTCTCGCGCGTGCGGTCCTGGATCGGGCCCATGCTCTCCTGCAGCGAGGCGTCCTGCATGGCGATGCCCTCGATGCCGCTGTAGGTGAGGCCGGCCTTCTGGCCTGCACGGTCCATCAGGTAGTCGTTGGTCTTGTTCTGCAGTGGGATGTAGGTGCCGGGCACGTAGCGCACGTGGATGCCGTGGCCGTCCTTCATGGCTTGACGCTCGTGGTCCGTGAGCGAGCGCGTGGGGTGGTAGTCGAAGCTCCAGGCCCAGTTGTGGTGGTCGTCGATGGGCACCCAAAAGTGACCGTGGATGGGGTGATCCCCGCGCGGGGGCACCATGGTGAAGCAGGGCATGATCCACGGCGTGATGCGCCAGTAGTACTGGTCGTCCTCGGCATTGCGGCGTGCGCCCACGTACAGGCCCCCGTCGGCCGGTACCACGTCAAACACCGGCGACAGATCGCCCAGGTTGTATTGGTTGCCGCGCGCACCTTTGAACAGCGGGTCGCGGCTGAGCGCGCCGCGGTGCAGGAAGGACACGTGGCTGGAGTCGATGCCGCCCTCGAGCGCCTGCAGCCAGTTGCACTCCTGCAGGCGTTTGGAGGTGAAGCTGTGGCTTGCGGGCACGGTGGCGAACTCCCACTCCGGCAGCGGCGGCTGAAGTTCCGGCGGTCCCATGTAGATCCAGATCACGCCACCGCGCTCGACCAGCGGGTAGGACTTCAGCTTGATGCGCTGGCAGTAGCCGCTTTCCACGGGCTCGGAGGGCACTTCCGTGCACTGGCCCGTGACGTCGTACTTCCAGCCGTGGTACGGGCAGCGCAGGCCGTTGTCTTCATTGCGGCCGAACCAGAGCGACACACCACGATGCGCGCAGAACTCGTCGATCGCGCCGAGGCGGCCCTCGGTGTCTCGAAAGGTGATCAGGCGCTCGGACAGGAGCTGCAGCCGCACGGGGGGGCAGTCGGGCTCGGGCAGCTCTTCTGACAGCAGCGCGGGCAACCAGTAGCGGCGGAAGAGCTCGCCCATGGGCGTGCCGGGCCCGGTCTGCGTGACGAGGTCGTTCTGCTCTTTCTTCAACATGCAGGGCTCCTGGGCACCTTGATCCAACTCAAGGCCTGCGTTCCCCATGGAGGAACGGTGTTCTTGTATTCAAAACAACGATATCATCGCATTTTCAACGTTGTCAACCGGAGTCTGGGGATGTCCGAAGCCTGTCAGCGCATCGCCTTGTGCCGTGCCGGCGAGGTTCAAGCGGGCAGCGCGATCCGAGTCGAGAAGGGCTCACTCGTGCTGGCGGTGTTCAACCTGGAGGGCGAGTACTTCGTCACCGATGACACCTGCACCCATGGGCCGGGCTCGCTGTCCGAAGGCTGCATCGAGGGTGATGTGGTGGAGTGCGACTTTCACAACGGCGCCTTCAACATCCGCAC
>CAYSOD010000054.1:0-13468 GCA_964432385.1 uncultured Rubrivivax sp. | reverse complement strand
TCGCCCTCGGCATAGACCACGCGCGCCGGCTGGCGTTCGTTGAAGGCCTTGGCCGCCGCGAACACCGGCCGCATCAGCATGCCGGTCTGGTAGACGTGGCGCTGCAACGAGGCGCGGTAGGCCTCCAGATCGGTGATGGGGCGCGTGGCCACGCCGCTCTCGGCCGCGGCCTTGGCCACCGCCGGGGCGATGCGCAGGATCAGGCGAGCGTCAAACGGCTTGGGGATCAGGTAGTCGGGGCCGAACTTCAACTCCTGCCCAGCGTAGGCCGCCGCCACCTCGTCGCTGATCTCGGCCTTGGCCAGGTCGGCGATCTCGCGCACGCAGGCCAGCTTCATGGCCTCGGTGATCTTGGTGGCGCCGCAGTCCAGCGCGCCGCGGAAGATGTACGGGAAGCACAGGACGTTGTTGACCTGGTTGGGGTAGTCCGAGCGGCCGGTGGCGATGATGCAGTCCGGCCGCACGGCCTTGGCGAGCTCGGGGCGGATCTCGGGCTCGGGGTTGGCAAGCGCCAGGATGATGGGCTGACGCGCCATGGTCTTGACCATCTCGGCCGTCAGCACCCCGGCGGCCGAGCAGCCCAGGAACACGTCGGCCCCGGCCACCACATCGGCCAGGAGGCGGGCGTCCGTGGTCTGGCAGTAGGGGCGCTTGGACACGTCGAGCTTGCCGCTGAGCGCATCCTCACGCTGGCTGTGGATGACGCCGCGCGAGTCGACGACGAAGATGTTCTCGCGCTTCACACCCAGCCCCACCATCACGTCCAGGCAGGCGATGGCCGCCGCACCCGCGCCTGAGGACACGAGCTTGATGTCGCCGATCGCCTTGCCCACCAGTTCCAGGCCGTTGAGCAGGGCGGCCGCCGAGATGATGGCCGTGCCATGCTGGTCGTCATGGAAGACGGGGATGTTCAGCCGGTCGCGCAGCGCGCGCTCGATGGCAAAGCACTCCGGCGCCTTGATGTCCTCGAGGTTGATCCCGCCGAGCGTGGGCTCGAGTGCGGCGATGATCTCGATCAGTTTGTCCGGGTCCTTCTCGGCGAGCTCGATGTCGAAGACGTCGATGCCAGCGAACTTCTTGAACAGGCAGCCCTTGCCTTCCATCACCGGCTTGCCGGCCAAAGGGCCGATGTCGCCCAGCCCGAGCACTGCGGTGCCGTTGGTGATGACGCCCACCAGGTTGGCGCGCGAGGTGTACTCCGCGGCCAGCGACGGATCCTGCTCGATGGCCAGGCAAGCGTAGGCCACCCCGGGGCTGTAGGCCAACGAGAGGTCGCGCTGGTTGGACAGCGGCTTGGTGGGCGTGACCGAGATCTTGCCGCGCGAGGGCGTGCGGTGGTACTCGAGCGCGGCGTCGCGCAGGGCCTGCTCGGCCGGGGTGAGTTCGGGCTTCATCGGGGGTCTCCTCGTCTTGGACGTCCTGGCCGTCTGGGCGGCCGCAAGCGCAGATTACGCCTGTTTGGGGTGCAAGACGATGCGGAGAACCCGGATCAGTTTCGACCTGGAGTGAGGGAATCCCCTGGAAACGCCGAGGTCTGGGAGCCCACCACGGCCCCCGTGTGATGCGAGGTGTCAGCCCGCGGCGCGCCGCGCCAAGATCTCGAAGGCCGGCAGCGTCTTGCCCTCCAGCACCTCCAGGAAGGCCCCGCCGCCAGTGGAGATGTAGCCCACCTCGCGCTCGATGCCGTACTTGGCAATCGCCGCGAGCGTATCCCCGCCACCGGCGATGCTGAAGGCGCTGCTGGCCGCCACGGCGCGCGCCACGGTCTCGGTGCCATGAGCGAAGGCGTCGAACTCGAACACGCCCACCGGGCCGTTCCAGACGATGGTGCCGGCGGCCATCAGTTTGTCGGCCAGCATCTGCGCGGTCTTGGGACCGATGTCCAGGATCAGGTCGTCATCGGCCACCTCGGTGGCGGCCTTGACCGTGGCCGGCGCGTCCGCCGCGAAGGTCTTGGCGCACACCACGTCCACGGGGATGGGCACCTCGGCGCCGCGCGCGGCCATGGCGGCGATCACCGCCCGGGCTTCGCCCACCAGGTCCGGCTCGGCCAGGCTCTTGCCGATTTTCAGGCCCGCGGCCAGCATGAAGGTGTTGGCAATGCCGCCGCCCACCACCAGGCCGTCCACGTTCTTCGCCAGGCTTTGCAGGATGGTGAGCTTGGTGCTGACCTTGCTGCCGGCCACGATGGCCACCAGCGGGCGCCGGGGCGCGGCCAAGGCCTTCGTGATGGCGTCGATCTCGGCGGCCAGCAGCGGGCCGGCGCAGGCTACGGGCGCGAACTGCGCGATGCCGTAGGTGGAGGCCTCGGCGCGGTGCGCGGTGCCAAAGGCGTCGTGCACGAAGATGTCGCACAGCGCGGCCATCTTGCGGGCGAGTTCCTCGCTGTTCTTCTTCTCGCCCTTGTTGAGGCGGCAGTTTTCCAGCATCACCACCTGGCCGGGAGCCACGTCCACACCGTCCACCCAACCGCTCTTGAGCGGCACCTCGCGGCCCAGCAGTTCGCCCAGGCGCGCGGCCACCGGGGCCAGTGAGTCCTCCGGCTTGAACTCGCCCTCGGTGGGGCGGCCCAGGTGCGACGTGACCATCACCGCGGCGCCGGCCTTGAGCGCCATCTCGATGCAGGGCACCGAGGCGCGGATGCGCGTGTCTTCGGTGATGCGCCCGGCGTCGTCCTGCGGCACGTTCAGATCGGCACGGATGAAGACGCGCTGGCCGGTGACCCGGCCGGCGGCCACGAGATCGGCGAAACGGAGGACGTTCATGGAGGGTCCCTGAAGGAAAGTGGAAATTGTAGAAACCAGGCCTTGCCGCAACCTGCGCCAAGTCTTTGTCAGGCGGGGCCTTTCAGTGCGAGCCCCTGGCTATGGCAGGCTGTGAATGCCGAGCTGCAAACAGGGCGGACCTCTTGCTCGCCTACCAGCCCAACCCCAGCCGCAGGGGCAGGTACACCGCCATGCCCGCCACGATGGTGCCCAGGATGCCGCGCTGCCAAAAGTACCACGCCAGCCCTGCGGCCGCGGCCCACAGCCGCGCATCCCGCCAAGTGGACACCAGTTCACCCTGGACCAGCACGATCTCGGGCACCACCACGGCCATGAGCGCGGCCAGCGGGGCAAAGCGCAGCCCGTCTTTCAGGCGCTCAGGAAAGGGAAACTCGTGCGACGACAGGAAGAAGAAGCCGCGCGTGAGGATGGTGATCACCGTCAGCCCCAGCACGGCCAGCAGGCCCTCCAGAAGACTCACGGGACGACCCTCCACGCCGCGCGCTGCGGGATTCCTTTATGGGAGCCGTGGAAGCAGCGGGACTGGCCCGACACCCTCATGGCCTCATCTCCTGCTGGCGCGCCTGCTGCAGCAACAGGCCCATGGCCACGGCGGCGGCAATCGCCACCACGATGTTGAGCTTGAGCGGCAGCGCATAGGCTGCCACCGAGGCGCAAGCGGCCACGCCGGCTGCCACCCAGGAGGCGCGATCAGTCAGCATGGAGCAGGTCAGTGCCAGCAGCGCGATGTGACCGGCAAATCCCAGCCCCCACTCGGCCGGCACGCTGCCGCCCAGCCACAGGCCCAGCAGCGACGACATCTGCCACGACAGCCAGTTGGTGCCGGCCCCGCCCCAGAAGTAAGGCCACTGAGCGGGCTCGTGCACGGGCTTGGGAAAGCGCCGCATGAACAGCACGTAGTTCAAGTCGGCCGTGAAGTAGGCCATGCACCAGCGCTGCGCCGGGCGGTAGCCGTGGACGTAAGGGCGCCAGGCGGCGCTCAGGATGATGAAGCGCAAGTTGACGCAGAACGCCGTGGCCCACACCACCCACAGCGGCGCGCCCGCAGCGATGAGCGGCATGGTGGCCAGCTGCGCCGAGCCGGCAAACACCATCAGCGACATCAGCACGGCCACCGTCATGTCCATGCCGCTCTTGGCCATGGCCACGCCAGTCACCAAGCCCCAGGCGGCAATGCCCACCGCAATGCCGGTCATGTCATGGGCACCGCGCCGAAACTCGGGATGGCGCCACAAGGCGCGCAAAGGGATGGATGAAAACTCGGGGGCGGCAGGCACGGCGATGGATTGTCAGGCCCGGACGGGCCCGCCACGCTGCACTCGGCAATGAAGGGTGAACCGGCGGATCGACTGGCGGCAGACGGCAGCCCGCCAACAGCGGACCAAAGGCCTGCGCAAGGTCCCGCTCGAGGGCCTACTGCTTGGCGGCCTTGCCCTCTTCGCCCGACTTGGCCAGGCCAGAAGAGGGAACACCCTGCGGGACGACCGTTTCCACCTTGTTCTCGCGCATGTAGTCGTTCATCTCGCGCCATCCCGAGAAAACGGCCGCCTTGTCCGCCTTGCGGTTCATGGCATAGCAGTCCTCGATCGCCCGGCCAGCATGGCGGCAGGCGCCGCCAATGGCCTTGCCTTCCGCCTCGCGTCGCGCCGCCGTGGCAGAGGCGGACTCCACGCCCAACATGTCACAGCCCGCCAGAACCAAAAGGCCGACGAGCGCCGCAAACAAGGAAGGACGGGTTGGGAACAGTTTCATGGCACCACCTTCGAAGCTTATCGACCACCCCTAGGCTGAACTTGAGCCCGATGGTCAGGCAACTGGTTCATCCTCACACCATCATCCGCCATCAAGCAGCTTGTCACCAGCGCGGGGCATCTTGGGCGCTGCGGCCTGCGACCAGACGGCCACGGCCTGGCGGCGCCCCCCTGGGCGCTGCACCTCCAGCAATTCCAAGGCCGTTTCCTGGCCACAGGCCACACCCAACCGGCCGCGGCCCAGCTCGATCACCGTACCAGGCAGCACTGGCGCCGCGCCGGATGGCAGCGTCAGCACGGCGGCCCGCCAGAGCTTGAACAACTCACCGCTCCATGGAAAGGTGGCACCAGGAAAGGGATCGAAGGCGCGTACGCGGCGCTCGATCACCGCCGCCGGCTGCTGCCAGTCGATGGGGGCCTCGGCCTTGTCGATCTTGTGCGCGTAAGTGACGCCTTCGGTGGGCTGGAGCGTGGCTTGCAGCCGGCCTGCCTCCAGCTCGCCCAGGGCCTGCAGGATGCATCGCCCGCCCAGGGCAGCCAGACGGTCATGCAAGCTGGCTGTCGTGTCCTGGGGCGTGATGGCCTCTTCCGCCTTCAGCAGCATGGGGCCGGTGTCCAGGCCCTCGTCCATCTGCATGATGGTGATGCCGGTGCACGCATCGCCAGCCTCGATGGCGCGGTGGATGGGCGCGGCCCCTCGCCAGCGCGGCAGCAAGGAAGCGTGGATGTTCAGGCAGCCCGCTGCGGGCAGCTGAAGTGTCCAGGCCGGCAGGATCAGGCCGTAGGCGGCCACCACGAGCACTTGCGGCGCGGCCCGCTCCAGCGCCGCTCGGGCTTGCTGGGCATCTTCGGCGTAGCGGCCGTCCAGCCGCAGGCTGCGAGGCTGGGCCAGGGTCAGACTGTGCGCGAGCGCACGCTGCTTGACGGCAGAAGGCTGCAATTGCTGCCCGCGGCCGGCCGGACGGTCAGGCTGGGTGAGCACCAGCACCACCTGGTGCCCGGCAGCGTGGATCGCGTCCAGCGCCACCGCGGCGAACTCAGGGGTGCCGGCAAAGGCAAGTCTCATAGAGGCAGTTCAGACCTGAGGCGGGGCCGGAGTGACGGGGCGGGATGTCATCAAACAGCAGCAAGGCGACAGCGGGTGAACGCCTCTCAGGCGCGCTGGGCCTCCCGCGCCCGCTTGAGCATCTTGCTGCGGATGCGGTCGCGTTTGAGCGGGCTCAGGTACTCCACGAAGACCCGGCCGATCAGATGATCCATCTCATGCTGCACGCAAACCGCGGCCAAGCCTTCACACTCCAGCTCGAAGGGCTGGCCGTCACGGCCCAAGGCGCGCACGGTCACCCGCTCATGCCTCGCCACCTTGTCGTAGGTGGCCGGTACCGACAGGCAGCCTTCGTCGCGAAAGCTCATCGTCTCGCTGCGCTGCACCAATTCGGGGTTGATCAACACCACGGGTTGGTTGCGCGCGTCGGAGGTGTCCATCACGATGACACGCTCGTGCACGTCCACCTGCGTGGCGGCCAGGCCCACGCCCTCGGCGTCGTACATGGTCTGCAACATGTCGTCCACCAGCCGACGCACGCGATCGTCCACCCCGGCCACGGGGGCGGCCACCTTGTGCAATCTCGGGTCGGGAAACTTCAGGATGGGCAGCAGGGCCATGGGTTGTCGTCCTGGAAACACGCAAGCACTCTGGCAAGGTCTTGTCGGAGCTCATGGGGCACCGCAAGGCTCGGATCAGGGGCCGCCACTCCCAAGAGGGTGCCCCACTCCCACCAAAGAGGGGGCGGGCTTCATTGCCCTGCCCCCTGAATGCCGGCAAAATTTGGCTTCAAGGTCGGATTGTCGCGGAGCTGGGGCGGTTTCTGCACCCGTCCGGGCTGTTGTCACTTCGTCCCGCCACCCCTGTCGCCGTTGGGCCCGCCCTGCAGGCGAGCCCTTAACCGGCCTCAAAGGCCATGGGAGACCTCTGTTGACCAACTGCTCCACCGTGTGTCCGTCGCTCGCTACGGGCTCCCATGCGCCACGGGTCATCGCCGGTTTGGCCGCCGCGCTGGTCGGGGCAGCCTGCTGGGCCCAGGCGCCTGCTGGCGTCAAGGCACAGCAACTTCAGACGGCTCAACGGGTGGCACAACAAGGCGTCCCGCTGGCCGACCTGGCCCCTGACGCGCCAGAGACCCACACGGTCCGCCCGGGCGACACCCTCTGGGGGCTGTCACAGCTCTTTCTCAAGAGCCCGTGGCGCTGGGCCGAGCTGTGGGGCATGAACCTGGAACAGATCCGCAACCCTCACCGCATCTACCCCGGACAGGTACTGGTGCTGTTCAAAGCAGGCGACCGGGCCACGCTCAAGCTGGCCCAGCCGGTGCCCACGGAGCCCCCACTCACGCCAGTCAAGCTGTTACCCCGGGTGCGCAGCAGCCCGATCGAGAGCGAGGCCATCGCCTCGGTGCCCGTCCATCTGATCGCCCCCTTCATCACCGAGTCCACCGTGCTGAGCGCTGGCGAGATTGACGGGGCTCCGCGCATCGTGGCCGCGCAGGAGGGGCGCGTGCTGCTGTACAAGGGGGAGATGGGCTACGTGCGCGGCGATCTCAAGGGCCAGCGCGACTTCCAGCTCGTGCGCGAGCCTCAGCCCCTGCGTGACCCTGCCACGCGGGAGATTCTGGGCTACGAGGCCCGGCTGGTGGGCTCGGTGGAAGTCCTCAGCCCGGAAGAAGCTCGCCCCGCCCGGGACGGCAAGCCCGTCGTGATGCCCGCGAAGGTGCTGCTGAAGGACGCGCGGCTGGAGGCTGGCATAGGAGATCGCCTGACGCAGGCACCGCCCGCAGACTTCGCACCTTTCGTGCCCCGCGCTCCGGCTCGCCCGGTGGAAGGCCAGGTCATCGGCCTGTACGGTGAGGGCCTGACAGCGGGGCAAAACCAGATCGTGTCGCTCAACAAAGGCGCGCGCGATGGCCTGGAAAAAGGACATGTGCTCGCCCTGTGGCGTGCCGGCAAGACCGCGGTCGACCGAACCGATGCTGCTCGTACCGCCCTGCAGCTGCCTGACGAGAAGCGCGGGCAATTGTTCGTGTTTCGTGTGTTCGACCGGGTGTCCTATGCGCTCATTCTGAACGCGCAGGAGCCCGTGAGCTCGGGCGACCGCTTCTCGCAGCCCTGAGCCCACGGGCCTCAAGACGCCCCTGGGCCGACACTCCAGCCCGCCCTGTTCTGATGTTGGCCGATGAGTTCAAGGCCTGGTTCCGCCTGGTCTACACCCCGGGGCTGAGCCGGCAGACCGCGCGAGGCCTGTTGCAGGCCTTTGGTTCGCCAGAGGCGGTGCTCGGGGCCTCGGCGTCACAGTGGGCTGCAGTGGCGGGCCGGGAGGCAGCGCAGGCCCTGGCCACACCAGACCCGGCCGCAGCACAGCGTCTCGCGCAAGCTCAAGCCTGGCTGGCCGGCCACACCGGCCGGCAGGTGGTCGCTCTGGGTGACGCCCACTACCCCGAGCCCCTGCTTCATTGTGGCGACCCGCCGCTGATGTTCTTCCTGGAAGGTCGGGCAGAGTTCCTGCAACGGCCCTGCGTGGCCGTGGTGGGTAGCCGGCAGGCCACCGCACAGGGCCTGGCTGACGCGCGGCAGTTCGCCCGCGTGCTCAGCCAGGCGGGGGTGACGGTGGTGTCGGGCCTGGCTGCGGGCATCGATGGCGCGGCGCACGAGGGTGCCCTGGACGGCCCCGGCAGCACGTTGGCGGTCGTGGGCACGGGTCTGGACATCGTGTACCCACGTCGACACGCCTCGCTGATGAGCCGCATCGTCGAGGCAGGTGCAGCGGTCAGCGAGTACGCGCCAGGCACGCCCGTGCTGGCACATCATTTCCCCCACCGCAACCGCCTCATCGCCGGGCTGACGCGCGCCACGCTGGTGGTCGAGGCGACTTTGAAGTCGGGCTCGCTCATCACGGCGCGGTTGGCCTCGGAAGGCGGCCGGGAGGTCTTCGCGATACCGGGCTCCATCCACTCGGCGCAGTCCACGGGCTGCCACGCTCTGATTCGGCAGGGCGCGATGCTGGTGGAGTCCGCGCAGGAGATCCTCCAAGCCCTGAACCTGGGCGACACCGCCCAGCCGGGGCGGCCTGCCGCGACCAACCTTCCCCCTGTAGAAACCGGGTCGACCCAACTCGACGCTCAACTCCTTCAGGCCCTGGGATACGCCCCCACCAGCTTGGACACCTTGAGCGGGCGAACGGGCTGGCCCGCCCCAGAGCTCAGCGCGCGACTGCTGGACCTGGAGTTGCAGGGTCTGGTGGCCCGCCTGCCCGGCGGCCTTTTCCAGCGGCAGCAGGCCAGCTGAGACCTCACGACGACCCCCTCGGGTATCATGACCCGATGTTCGATGTCCTGGTCTACCTGTACGAAAACTACTGGCGGCCTGACGCCTGCCCCGACCATCAACAGCTCACCCGCAAGCTCTCCGCTGTGGGCTTTGAGTCGGAGGAGATCCAGGAAGCGCTGAGCTGGCTGGACGGTCTGTCCACCAGCGCCCAGGCCGTGCACGAGCATGAAGACGCCCGCAGCCTGCGCGTCTACACCGAGGCCGAGCGCGAACTCCTGGGCGAGGACTGCGTAGGGTTCCTGAGCTTTCTGGAATCCGCAGGCGTCCTGCCCGCGGCGCTGCGCGAGATGGTGATCGACCGCGCCAGTGCCGTGGGTGCTGGCCGAATGGACTTGGAAGAGTTCAAGATCATCATCCTGATGGTCTTTTGGAGCCTGGGCGAGGAGCCCGACGCCCTGATCCTGGACGAACTGTTCGTCGACCCGGAAGACCGGCTCATTCACTGAGTCCGCCGCCGCGTCGCCAACGCCATCGAGGCCTGGCGAGGCCAAGACAACCGGCCTGGCGGAGCTGCTCGTTCAGCCGCAGAGCGGCGACCCTGTGAAGCTCATCACTGCTGCAACCGATGCGGCTCGGCGTTCAGCAGATCCAACGCCACCCGTGTGGCGCGAATAGTGAGCTCTTCGTCCTGGGCGGGCTGCAGCAGGCCTGCCTGCAGATAGGCCGCCAACCGGTTCTGCTGGAAGAGTTTGCAATGACCGTCAGCTGCCACGAAAAGTGACAACTGCTTGCGCATGCCGTGCCAGACCAGCTGCACGGGCCGCTCAGACCCGCCATGGTTCAAGAGGTACCAGCTGCCCACCTGCAGCTCCCGGGCCCAGGCCACCATGGAGGGGATCGGGCCCTCCCCCCCTTCGACGACCACCTCGAGATCGCCATCGAATGAGCCCGGGATGTCACGGATCATGGACTCGTCGATATCGACGTCCTCGGCATCGGGCATCATCTCTTCCAGAGACTCCAGCTGCTCCATCATGTCGTGAAGCTGGCGCTGCGGAATAGGAGCCGCTTTCGCGGTGAACCCAGCGGTCAGGCTGGCGTTGAGCTGCTTGATCAGGTCCTCCTGCCGGCTGCTCTGCAGCCCCGCCAGAGACATGCCCTCGCGCAGGGCCTTGAGCAAGGCGGGCAAGCGGCGAAGCACATCCGCGCGGTCCTCGCGCGTGACCTTGGCACCCGCCGACCAAATCAGATCGGCCGCTGTGCGTTTCATGTCGCGTGCAAGATCGCTGGTGGGACCCTGACTGACCGATACGGTGGCCAGAACGTCCGCCCACACATCGAAAAGGAACTGCCGAACGCCATCCTGAACTGGCATCTGCTCGAGCATGCGCCTGAGCTCGATCGTGTACTGGATGGCCATGGTCTCGCGCTGCTCGAGCTGCTGCGCCAGCGACACCCCCTTGCGGCTGGTGGCGTTCTGCTCCCGAAAATAGGTTTCAAGGAACTTCTCAAACTCGTTCAGCACAGTCTGAAAGACGCGCCGCCCAGTGTCCGGGTAGGCTTCGACGACCTGCACGATCCGCTTGACCTCGACTTCCAGCGCCTCGTCCACCACCGGCCCCTCACGGCCAAAGCCCATCACGCAAGCGCCCATCCGGTCGATCAAACGTCGCGCCGGGTGGTCCAGGGTGGCGAAGAAATCCGGCTCCGTCACCGCCACGCGCAACACCGGCATCTGCAGTCTGGCAAACCACACGCGCAAAGCGGACGGCAGGCGGTCTTCGGTGAGGATGTTCTGGAACAGCAAAGCCACGATCTCGATCGTGGTGCGCTCTTCCTGGGTCGCCGCCGCGCGCTTGAGATCCTGCTTCTGGAGTTCGATCTCTTGCAGCAGCAGAGGCGCGGTGTACAAGACGGCGGCCGCTCCCTGGGCCGCAGGGCGCTGGATCCAGCTGCCCTGAGCGGCCTGCATGGCCTGGGACAGGCCCGGCGACACCATGGGCTGGCGTGTCGTGGCTGGAAACCCGGCTTCGGGGTCTCCCGGTGCCGTGAGCGCGCCATTGACCAGCCCACTCAACCGGTCCAGCACCGCCTGCGCCCGCTGGTCGGGCGGCACTGCCTGCACGGCGCCGGCCCCCGTGCCAGGTTGCGTGCCGGAGGCCGGCGCAGCCCCAGGAATACCCTGATAGGCGGAGGCGTCTTCCTGGAAGGGCGCCGTCGTGGCCTCGCCCGCCGAGGCCACCACCGCAGACCGGGTGCGCCGGATCAAGGGTCGCAGGTCAATCTCGGGCATCACCCCCTTCTCAACCAACCAGCGATTGGCTTCGTGGTAGGTCTCCTCGAGCAGGAGGCTGATCTCATCATGCAAGACGGGCTGAAGCTCGCGCCACGCGGTCACGGCAAAGGTGCAGTCCCTCCAGGCCTCCACAGCCATCCTGGCGATCACGTGGGGCCGGAGCAGGTCCCGCTCGTCCATCTCCGCCCGGCGCTCCAGCATCAGCACGCGAGACCGCAGGTCGCTGAACTCCCAGCTGACCCGGTCCATCATCGCCAAAGCCAGGCGGGAGGCCAGGATCTCGTACTCGATGGTCGAGTCGTCCACCAAAGACAAGGTCTCTTCAGTGGCTCCGCGCCCGATGCTGGGGATGGCCTTGGCGTAGCGCGTGGCAGCGCCGAAGTCCAACGCGTTACGGAGTTCGTCTTTCAGGCGCTCGGTCCACGAGTTCAAGCCCGTGATCAAGGCGCTGAGCGTCACATCCCGTTGTGAGTCCAACGGATAGGGAGACGGCTTGGCTGCCAGGCTCTTGGCCGCCTCCGTGACGCGGGCTGCCACCGCCGGCAGCGCCAACTCAATCTGTCGCGCAAAGATTCGACGCACCGCTTCGGCCGTGTCGTCAAGCGCGTGGTGGTCGGTCATCGCGAGGAAATCTGATGGCTCTGCTGACGTCTTGAATCCACTCTACACGACGGCCCCGGCGTTGGGGTCGTTCGGATCCTGCTCCTTGCCGGGCGTGGCCTTGACCAAGTCCTCGCGTTTGACGCCCAGCCACATGGCGATGCCCGCCGCCACGAAGATGGAGGAGTAGATGCCAAACAGGATGCCGATGGTCAGCGCGACCGCAAAGTAGTGCAGCGTGGGCCCGCCGAACAGCAGCATGGATAGCACCATCATCTGCGTGGAGCCGTGCGTGATGATGGTGCGGCTGGTGGTGCTGGTGATGGCGTGGTCGATCACCTGAGGGGTGGTCATCTTGCGCATCTTGCGGAAGGTCTCTCGGATACGGTCGAAGATCACCACGGACTCATTGACTGAATAGCCCAGCACGGCCAGCACCGCTGCCAGCACCGCGAGCGAGAACTCCCACTGAAAGAAAGCGAAGAATCCCAGGATGATGACCACGTCGTGCAAGTTGGCCACGATGCCGGCCACAGCGAACTTCCACTCGAAACGGAAGGCGAGGTAGATCATGATCCCGGCCACGGTGACGGCCAGCGCAATCAGGCCGTCGCGGGCCAGTTCCGACCCCACCGAGGGGCCGACAAACTCCGTGCGGTTGAGCTTGAGGGGCTCTGCTCCCGCCGCTGTGGCGCAAGAAGGCCGGCTGATGGACTCGCCCTGAGCACTGGTGTACTGCTTGACCGAAACCGTGCCCGACTCGGCCTTGCACAACTGCTCGAAGACGCGTTGCGACAGCGCCTCCTGCTTGACGTCACCGCGCACTGGCAGACGGATCAGCACGTCCTTGGAGGTACCGAAGGTCTGCACCTGCACCTCTCCAAGCCCCATGGCCTCCACAGCAGCGCGGGCCTTGTTGATGTCGGCCGTCTGTGCGTACTCCACCTCCAGCACGGTGCCCCCCGTGAATTCGATGGACAGGTGCAAGCCGCGAGTGAGCAGAAAGAAGACGGCTGCGGCGAAGGTGAGGAACGAAATCACGTTCAGCACCAGCGCGTGGCGCATGAACGGGATGTCCCGCCGGATTCTGAAGAATTCCATGCTCGGTGCTCCTCAGGGCTTCGCGGGAGTCGTGGAGGTCGTGGGCGCCTGTGTGCCGGGTCTCCAAACCTGGCCAATGGACACCGACTTCAGCTTCTTCTGCCGCCCATACCAGAGGTTGACCAGGCCGCGCGAGAACATCACGGCCGAGAACATGGAGGTCAGGATGCCCAGGCAGTGCACCACGGCAAAACCACGCACTGGACCGGAGCCGAAAGCCAGCAAGGCCACGCCAGCGATCAGCGTGGTGATGTTGGAGTCCAGGATGGTGGCGAAAGCCCGCTCGTAGCCCGCATGGATGGCCGCCTGCGGCGAGGCGCCCATGCGCAATTCCTCCCGCACCCGCTCGTTGATCAGCACGTTGGCGTCGATGGCCATGCCCAGGGTCAGCGCAATGGCGGCCATGCCCGGCAAAGTCAGCGTGGCCTGCAGCATCGACAACACCGCCACCAGCAGCAGCAGATTGAAGCCCAACGCAATCGACGAGAACAGCCCGAACAGCAGGTAGTAAGCGCACATGAAGACCACGATCGCGATGAACCCGTAGGCCACGCTGTCAAAGCCCTTGGCGATGTTCTCCGCGCCCAAGCTCGGGCCGATGGTGCGCTCTTCGA
>CAYSOD010000053.1:9799-13598 GCA_964432385.1 uncultured Rubrivivax sp. | reverse complement strand
GAATGCGGGCCGGCGCGCCGCCTGTTCGAGTGCGCACGTCACCCCTACACCCAGGCCCTGCTGGCCGCCAGCCCCAGCTTCGACGAGGCTTCGTTGGCCCGGCGCATCCCCATCCGGGGCGAGCCGCCCTCGCCCCTGTCACCGCCCTCGGGCTGCGCCTTCCACCCGCGCTGCCCGCAGGCCACCGAGCGCTGCCGCCAGGAGCGCCCCGAACTGCGCCCTGTGGACGGGCTGCAGGTGGCTTGTCACCTGGTCTGAGGGCACAGCGGTCAGGAGTCAGCGCTGGTGACGCATTCGAGTGCGGTTGGCGACAGACGAATGGGCGTGTGGAGTTACTTCACCAGCTCGCCGATCACCCCGCGCTCGCGCAGACCCTGCAGGGCCGCCGCGTCGTAACCGATGGACGCCAGCACGGCCTCGTTGTCCTGGCCGGGCTGGGCCACGGGCCTGGAGATCCCGCCCTGGCCGTGGGCCAGCTGGAAGGCGGGGCCGACGAGCCGCACCGGCCCGTGGGGCGTTTGCGCCTCCTGCAGCAGGCCCCGGTGCGCCACCTGGGGGTGCGTCACCGCCTGCGCGATGCTCAGCACCGTCGAGCAAGGCACATCGGCGGCCGTCAGGCGCTGTGCCCAAATCTCGGGCTCCTCGCGTGCCAGAGCGGCTTCGATGATCTCGCGCAGCGCAGCCGCGTGCTCGGTGCGGGTGAACCAGTCGGCAAAACGCGGGTCCTGAAGGGTGTCAGCCCGACCCAGCGCGGTCATGAGGCTGGTGAATTGCTTGTCGGTCAACACCGCCAGCACGATGAAACCCTGGCCGCAGCGAAAGCGGTCGGCGGTGGGCTTGCGGCTCACCGACCGGTTGCCGAAAGGGGTGTGCTGGTAGCCGGCCACCGTGTGCTCAGCCACAGCGCCCGACAGAAAACTCAGCATGGCGTCCATCATCGCCACGTCGATGAACTGGCCGCGCCCGGTGTGGGTGCGCTGGAACAGGGCCGACGTCATGGCAAAGGCCGCCATCATGCCGGTGGTGACGTCCGCGGCGGCAAAGCCCGCCCGCATCGGCCCATGCTCGGGCTCACCCGTGAGCGACATCAGGCCCGACATCGCCTGGATCTTGCCGTCGAAGCTGGGCGTGCCACTCTCCGGGCCGGTGGTGCCGAAGCCGGAGATCGCGCAGTAGATCAGCTGCGGGTTGAGCGCCGACAGCTGCGGGTAGCCGATGCCCAGGCGCTCCATCACGCCGGGGCGGAAGTTCTCGCACACCACGTCCACCTGCTCGGCCAGCCGGCGCACGATCTCCACCCCTTCGGGCTGGGTCACGTCCAGCGTGAGGCTGCGCTTGCCGGCATTGACCGCCATCCAGGCCGGCCCCATGCCGCGCTGCGACCACTCGCGCGACACGGGTGTGAGCCGCATGCCGTCACCGCCCTTGGGCTCCACCTTGATCACCTCGGCGCCTTGCAGCGCCAGCTGGAACGTGGCGAACGGGCCGGCCAGGTAGTGGGTGAAGTCCAGCACCCGCACGGGGGCCAGGGGGCGGTCGTCGTGTGCCATCAAGGCCTCGCCTGCAAAGTGGCGTCGCGCACGCCTTGCGCCACGGCCTTGATGCGGTCGTTGTCGGCGCGCCGCTGTGCGAGCTCCTGCGCCGACAGGCGCTTCACGTTCAGGTAGTCCTGACGCCAAGTGGGTGAGCCGCTCCATCGCAGCGGGTTCTGCACCGTGGTGCGGGGCGCAGGCGCCGCCTCCAGCAGGCTCAGCGCCAGGGCCAGGGTGCTGTCCTGCGAGGCCAGGTCGTGCGGCAACGCTGCGGCGCTGCCCAGGGGAAAGTCGCTGAAGACGAAGCGCGGCACGCCGGCCTGCTCCACGATGTCCTTGGCCGCACCGATCACGACGGTCGCGATGCCGTGGGCCTCCAGGTGGCGCGCCACCAGGCTCATGGTCTGGTGGCAGATGGGGCAGTTGGGTACCAGCACGGCGGCTTCGGCGGCATCCTGCTGGCACAGGCTCAGCACCTGCGGCGCATCCACCTCCAGGGTATGGCGCTGGCTGCGGTTGGTGGGCACGCCGTGAAAGCGCGGCGCCACCGACCCGATGCGCCCGGCCGCCGCGGCACGGCGCAGGGCGGGCAGCGGAAACCAGCAGTTGGCGTCGTCCACCAGGTGAGCGCGGTGCACGCCCACGTGCGAGACGCGCAGGTCGTGGTCGGCGGCGCTGTCGCCGGAGTAGACCGCGTAGAACTTGGCCGCAGCGTTGTACGGCGCCCGCGCGCTCTGGTCGCCTTTATCAGGCTGGTACGGGGCCGCAGTGGTGAGCAGCACCACGCGCGCGCTGGTCAGCGAGCGCTGCAGGCGCGCGAAAGGCACCTCGGTGAACTGGGCGTAGCGGTAGGGGTTGCCATAGCCCAGCGCCCCATACCAGGCATGGGTGCGCTCGATGTAGGGCACCGGGCGCTCCCCTTCATCAGCAAAACCGAGGGCGTCGTCCAGGGGTCGGTCCATGAGGGGCTTCAGGGGCTTCAGGGGCTTCAGGGGCTTCAGGGGCTTGAGAGGCTGAGAGGGTCTTCAGGTTCAGGTTGCCGCGCAGCTTCAAAGGCGAGCCGGCCGCGGGTCGATCGGCCGGCGCACGCCTTCGCACGCCTCGATCACTTCAGCGGCCTGCAGCAGCAGGTCCTCCCGCCAGCGGGCGGCCACCAGCTGCACCCCCATGGGCAGGTCCCCGTCCATGCCCAAGGGGATGGCCAGGCCCGGCTGGCCGATCACGGGCAGGGTGAGCTGGTAGTACAGGGCCTCCAGCATGCAGCGCGTGCCGTCCAGGCCCTGCACGTCGATGCCGGCGGGCACCGCTCGCTGCGGGCTCGCGGGCATCACCACCAGCGGGTAGTCCTGGTGGAACATCTGCCAGTCGTGCATCAAGGCGTCGCGGCGCGCCAGTGCCGCCAGGTAGCCGGGCAGGTCCAGCGGGGGCCGCAGTTCCCACCAGGGCTCGAGAAAAGCGCGGATGCCAGGGTCGCTGTAGCGGCGGATCATGGGGCCGAGCACGTGGTACTGCTCGGTCACGCCAATGGCATGCCACAGCTCGCTGGTGGCGTGCAGGAACGGCATCTGCACCTCCTCCACCGGGTAGCCCGCAGCCTGCAGGTAGCGCCCCGCCTGTCGCACGGCGGCCCACACCGCGGGCTGCACCGCCGGGCCCTGGCTGGTGGTGACCAGCGCCACTTTGAGTGGGCGGGGTGGTGCCGGCATGTCCAGCGGCACGGGGGTCCAGCGGTTGTCGCGCAGGTCAGGCGCGGACATCACTTCCAGGCCCAGGCGCAGATCACGCACCGAGCGGGCCAGCGGGCCGTTGACCGCCATGAGCTGAGCGCCCAGCGAGCGCCCGGCAGGGGCGCTGGGGTTGATGTGGGCCACGCGCCCGGGGGTGGGGCGCAGGCCGAGCACCCCGTTGCAATAGGCCGGCCAGCGGATGGAGCCGCCGATGTCGTTGCCCTGGGCGATGGTGCCCAGACCCACGGCCGCCGCCACACCCGCGCCGCCGCTGCTGCCGCCCGGCGTGGCCTGCGGGTTCCACGGGTTGAGCGTGGGCCCGTGCAGGGCGTTGTCGGTGTGGCCCCGCATCGCAAAGGCCGGGGAGTTGGTGCGGCCGATGATGACGGCCCCGGCGCGCTTGAGGTTGGCCGCCACTGGGCCGTCCACGGGCGCAATGAAGTCCTTCAACTCGGGCACGCCGTTGTCCGTGGGCAACCCGGCCTGGTCGACGTTGATCTTGGTGGTCACCGGCACCCCATGCAGCGGCCCGAGCAGCTC
>CAYSOD010000053.1:7960-9699 GCA_964432385.1 uncultured Rubrivivax sp. | reverse complement strand
CAGGCTGACGTCCAGGGCCCGGCCGAACTTGTCGAACAGCTCGTCCACCTGCGCCGGCGTGATGATGAGCGGCGGGCACACGGCCACCGCGTCGCGGATGGCGCGCACGATCAAGCCCTGCTCCAGCGCAGCGGCCTGGATGGCGGCGCCCACCCCCGCAGCTGCGTCGAAAGGCCGGCGCGCAGCCTTGTCCTGCACGATCTCCAGCGCCCCAATGAGGCCCACGCCCCGCGCCTGACCCACCAGCGGGTGCTGGCCCAAAGCCTTCAGGCGCTGCTGGAAGTGCGGCGCCAGCGCCTGCACGTGGTCCGGGATGCGGCGCTCCTCGTAGATCTTCAACGCCTCGTTGGCCACGGCCGCGCAGACCGGGTGGCCCGCGTAGGTGACCCCGTGGGCGAACAGGCCGTTGCGCCGGCTCCCGGCCTCAATGCCTTCGGCCACGGTCTTGGACAGCAGGGTGGCCGAGATGGGCAGGTAGGAGCTGGACAAGGCCTTGGCCACGGTCATCAGGTCGGGCTGCAGACCGTAGGTCTGCGAGCCGAACATGGGCCCGGTGCGGCCGAAGCCGCAGATCACCTCGTCGGCCACGAGCAGGATGCCATGCCGGCGCAGCACCGCCTGGATGCGCTCGAAGTAACCCGCAGGCGGCACGATCACCCCGCCCGCGCCCTGCACCGGCTCGGCGAAGAAGGCGGCGATGGTGTGCGGGCCCTCACGCTCAATGAGGGCTTCGAGGTTGGCCACGATGCGGTCGACGAACGCCGCCTCACCCTCACCCGGCTCGCCGTAGTGGTACAGGCTCGGGCAGTCGGTGCGCAGCACGCGGTCCACTGGCAGGTCGAAGTCGGCGTGGTTGGTGGGCAGGCCGGTGAGGCTGGCCGTCATCACCGTCACGCCGTGGTAGCCGCGCACGCGGCTGATGAGCTTCTTCTTCTGGGGCTGGCCCAGGGCATTGAAGTAGTACCACACCAGCTTGACCGCCTGGTCGTTGGCCTCGGAGCCGGAATTGGCGAACAGCACCTTGTCAAAGCCGAAGCCGCTGGTCATCTTCAGCAGCCGATCGGCCAGCTCGATGGCGGGCTCGTTGGAACGCCCGCCGAAGATCTGGATGTAGGGCAGGGCCTGCATCTGGCGGTGCGCGGCCTCCACCAGCCGCGGCTCGGAAAAGCCCAGCGCCGTGGACCACAGGCCCGACATGGCCTCCAGGTAGCGGCGGCCCTGGTCGTCGTGCACGTACACGCCGTCACCGCGGGCAATGACCAGCGGCCCCTGCTCGCGCAGGCGGTCCGGGTGGGTGTAGGGGTGCAGCACGGCAGCGATGTCGCGCTGCGCGTTCATCGAGTGAACGGTCATGGAAGAGTCCTGCGGGAGGTGAACTTGTAAGAAGCAAGCCGGGACATCACTGCCCCAGTCCATCAAGGAAGGGAGCCAGGTAGGCCGCACGCATCTCGATGGCTTCTTCCACGATGCGCAGGCCGCGGCGCGGATCGAGGCTGGCCAGGTCCAGCAGGCTGACCATGGCCTGTACCGTCACCAGGGCTACCCGCTTGGCCCGCGCCGGCGACAGTTTCGGATTGCGCCTGCGCATCGCACGGGCCAACCCCTGGGCGATCTCCTCGTTCTGGCGCTGGTCCCACTGCCACAGGTCGGGCGACATCTGCAGGGCTCGCCGGGTGGAGCGCCCGCCGGGCTGCGCCAGCCGCATGCGCCAGATGTGGCGCGATGCCTCGGCCAGGGGC
>CAYSOD010000053.1:0-7860 GCA_964432385.1 uncultured Rubrivivax sp. | reverse complement strand
TCCAGCGTGTGCCGGCCAGGACCCCGCGCCGAGGCGCCCAATGCGTTGCCTGCACGTACGCCAGAAGTGACATGGAAGGGCGCTACATCAGCTTTGGGGCGGCGTGGCATGACCCGATGCTAACGAAAAGAGATTTTTCTGTACATTCATTTCGAAGCAAAGCAGAATCATCGGGCCCCAGACGCGAGACAGGCTTCGACCATGCTCCCATCCACGCCCGCCGCGGGCTCCCTGATCGAGCGCCGCCAACGCAGCTCCTCACCATCGCTGGGCACCTTTCCGCTGTTTCCTGCAGACCCGCTGTGCCTGGAGCGGGGCCAAGGCGCCCACGTGTGGGACGTCCATGGCAAGCGCTACCTGGACTGCACGGCGCAAAACCTCTGCATCAGCGTGGGCTACGCGCACCCGGTGACGCTGAGCATGGTGGGCGAGCAGATGGGCCGCATGCAGCACTGCACCACGCTGTTTCACCACGAGCAGCCCGTGGCCTATGCCGAGGAGCTGGTGGCTCGCATGCCCGAGGGCAGTGGCGACTGGGTGGTGCACCTGGTCAACAGCGGCGCCGAGGCCATCGACCTCGCCTTCATGATGGCGCGCGCCCACACCGGCCACTTCGAGATGGTGTCGCTGCGCAACGCCTACCACGGGCTGCATTTCGGTGCCGCGGGCAGCACCGCCTTCAGCCCCTGCCGCTTTGCCACCGCGTCGCTGCAAGGCTTCGTGCACGCCATGCACCCCGACCAGTACAAGGGCGCTTTCGGTCCCGGGGCCGGCATCGCACCCTACCTGGACGAGCTGCGCCGCACCATCTTTTCCTCCACCGCCGGGCACATCGCCGGGATGATCATCGAGCCCATTCAGGGCTTTGGCGGGGTGGTGCCCATGCCGGCGGGCTACATGAAGGAAGCCTTTCGCATCACGCGCGAGGCAGGTGGTCTGGCCATCTGCGACGAGGTGCAGACCGGCTTCGGCCGCATGGGCTCGCACTACTGGGGCTTTGAGGCGCATGACGCCGTGCCCGACATCGTGGTGCTGGGCAAGGGGATGGGCAACGGCTTTCCGATTGCCGGTGTCATCGCGCGGCGGGAAATTGCGCAATCCTTCACGAAGGTACGCTTCTTCAACACCTACGGCTCCAACCCCATGGCCGCCGCCGCGGCGCGCTCGGTGCTGAAGGTGGTGGATGACGAGGGACTGCAGGCCAACGCGCAAGCGCGCGGGGAGCAATTGCTGGCGGGGCTGCACCGCCTGCGGGAGCGACACAGCCTGATCGGAGACGTCCGTGGCACAGGGCTGATCCTGGGCTTCGAGCTCGTACGCGACCGCACCACCCGCGAGCCCGTGGTGGAGGAAGGCGATCGCATCCACCGCCGCATCCGCGACGCCGGCGTCATCATGGTCAAGGGCAGCGCCACCCGCAACACCTTCCGCATCAACCCGCCCATGGGCATCACGTCCGAGGACTGCGAGATGCTGCTGGACGTGCTGGAACAAGCCTTTGCCGCTGGCTGAACGCCGCACCCGGGACTGCCTATGAATGCAAGCCTTTCGCCGGCCAGCGCACCGGACATCGACGCCGCCACCCTGCGCGACTGGCTGGGCGACCGCCAGGAGATCGCCTTGGTGGATGTGCGCGACGGCGGGCCCTTCGCCCGCTCCCACCTGCTGGTGGCGAGCAACCTGCCGTTGGCCCGCCTGGAGGTGATGGCCCCTGCGCTGCTGCCCCGGCGCAGCGTGCGCACCGTGCTGGTGGACGACGATGGGCAGCCTCTAGGCCCGGCGCGGAAGGCAGCGCAGCTGCTGAGCCGCCACGGCTACACGGGCGTGCACGTGCTGGCTGGGGGTGTGCAGGCCTGGGGCGAGGCGGGCTTCGAGCTCTTCTCCGGCACCAACGTCCCCTCCAAAGCCTTTGGTGAGGAAGTGGAGCACCGCTTCGACACCCCGCGCATCGAGCCCGAGACCCTGCGCCAGTGGCAGCAGGAAGGGCGAGCGCTGGTGCTGGTAGATTCCCGCCCGCTGGAGGAGTACCGCACCGTGAGCCTGCCCGGGGCGGCGGACTGCCCTGGCGCCGAGTTGGTGCTGCGCGTGCCCGAGCTGGCGGCCCGCCCCGACACCGTGGTGGTGGTCAATTGCGCCGGCCGCACGCGCTCCATCATCGGCTGCCAGAGCCTGCGCAATGCGGGCCTGACCAACCCCGTGTACGCGCTGAAGAACGGCACCATGGGTTGGCAGCTCGCCGGCTTCGACCCCGAGAAGGGGCGTGACAACCTGGCGCCCGAGCCCCAGGCGGCCGGGCTGGCGCAGGCCCGGCAGATGGCCGCCGAGGTGGCGCAGCGCTACGGCGTGCAGTTCATCGACGTCGACCGCTTGCAGCAGATGCAGCGGGACACCACGCGCACGACCTACGTCTTCGACGTGCGCCTGCCCGAAGCCTTTGCCGCCGGGCACCGCCCTGGCAGCCTGAACGCCCCGGGCGGGCAACTGGTGCAGGCCACCGACACCTTTGCCGCCGTGCGCCACGCCCGCCTGGTGTTGGTGGACCGCCATCAGGTGCAGGCGGTGATGACGGCGCACTGGCTGTTGCAGATGGGCTGGGACGAGGTCTACGTGCTCACGCAAGGGCTGGAGGGCGTGCTGCACACCGGCCCGGCGCGCCCTGAGCCGCTGGGGCTGCAGGACCTGACCGCCCCGCTGCTCACGCCGGCGGAGCTGCAGGCGCGGATCGCGCGCAGCGACTGCGCCGTGATCGACGTGGGAGAGAGCTACTGGTGGCGCGCTGGCCGAGTGCCAGGCAGCTTCTACGCCATGCGCTCGCGGCTCGCCCAGGCGCTGCAGGCCTTCGAGCCTGATCGGCCGCTGGTGTTCACCTGTGCCGACGGCCGGGTGTCACGCCACGCGGCGCAGGACGCGCTGGCCCTGGGCCACGCCCACGTGGCCGTGCTGGCGGGCGGCCGCGCCGCCTGGCGCGCGGCCGGGCTGCCCACCGAGGTCTGCCCCGGGGACCACGACCCTCTGCTGCTCACCGCCACTGACGACATGTGGTACCCGCCTTACGCCCGCCGCACCGGCCTCACCGAGGCGATGCAGCAGTACCTCACCTGGGAGGTCAACCTGCTGGAGCAATTGGCACGCGAACCCTACCTGCAGTTCCGCATCGGACCGCGGGCGCCGGTACCTGGCGACACGGTCTCGGCCTGACGGCCCTCAGCACACCGCCGCCGCTTCCCTGCCGACCCCTACTCCCGCTCCTCCCACCATCGACCGTCAACCACCTTTCGGCTGCGCCCCCGGCCGCCACCCCAGACCCCCACAACACCACACCTCGAGGAGACGTCATGGCACTGCCCTGCCCCACCCCCCCAGGCTGGAAAGCCTTCGCCACCAGCACCGCCGCGCGTTTGGGCGCTGCCTGTGTCCTCGCTTGGGCCGCCACGGCCGTCCAGGCACAGACGCTGAAAGTGGTGATGCACTCCGACCTCAAGGTGATGGACCCGCTGGTCAGCACCGCCTACATCTCGCGCAACCACGGCTTCCTGATCTTTGACCAGCTGGTGGCCCGCGACGACAAGGGCGTGGTGCGGCCGCAGATGGCCGACAAGTGGGAGACCAGCAAAGACGGCCTGAGCTGGACCTTCACCCTGCGCGACGGGCTGGAGTGGCACGATGGCACGCCCGTCACCGCCGAGGACTGCATCGCCTCCATCAAGCGCTACGCGCAGCGCGACGCCACGGGCCTGCGCCTGGCAGCCGTGGTGGACGGCTACGACGTATTGAGCCCCAAGGCCTTTCGCATCCGGCTGAAGACGCCCTACGGCCTGCTGCTGGACGCGCTGTCCAAGCCCAGCCTCGCGCCGCTGATGATGATGCCCGCCAAGGTGGCCGCCACTTCGCCAGCCGAGCCGCTCAAGCCCGAGCAGATGATCGGCTCGGGGCCCTTCATCTTCAAGCGTGACGAGTGGAAGCCCGGCGAGAAGGTGGTCTACGTGCGCAACCCCAAGTACCGGCCGCGCGCAGAGCCGCCCTCAGGCTTGGCCGGGGGCAAGGTGGCGCACCTGGAGCGGGTGGAGTGGATTGCCATCTCCGACAGCCAGACCGCGCTGGCCGCGCTGAACCGCGGCGAAGTGGACATGGTGGAGATCCTGGCCAACGACCTGGTACCCCTGGCACGGCAGAACAAGAACCTCATCGTCGAGCCGCTGTGGCAGCAGACCTACTTCTTCCGGCCCAACTGGCTGCACCCACCTTTTGACAACCCGAAGGTGCGGCAGGCAGCGATGGTGGCGCTGAACCAGGTGCAGATGCTCAAGGGCATGGTGGGCGACCCGCAGAGCTTCAAGGCCTGCTACTCGGTCTACGCCTGCAACTCGCCGTACTACAGCGAATCCGGTATGGGCGGCATGGTGCGGGGTGACGTGAAGCGGGCGCAGGCCCTGCTCAAGGAGGCCGGCTACGACGGCACCCCCGTGGTCATCCCCCACACCACCGACGTGCCGGTGCTCAACAACCTCGGGCCTCTGGCCAAGCAGCAACTCGAGCGCGCCGGCTTCAAAGTGCAGCTCATCGCTGGCGACTGGCAGTCCATGGTGGGCCGCCTGCGCAAGAAGGACAAGCCCGCAGACGGAGGGTGGAACGCCTATCTGTCCTCACTGGACCTGGCCGATGCCCAGAACCCCATCGACCGCGGGCACTTCAACACCGACTGCAAGACCTCGCTGCTGGGCTGGCCCTGCGACGCCAAGCTCGAGCAGATGCGCGACGCCTTCTCGCGCACGGACGACCCCGCCGCTCGAAAGGGCCTGGCCCGCGAGATCCAGGAGCGCAATGCCGACATCGGGGCCTTCGTGCCGCTGGGCGAGTACTCCGCGGTGGCCGCGCGCAGCAACAAGCTGGAGATGGGCTTCCGGCAACCCATCACGGTGTTCTGGGGCGTCAAGAAGAAGCCCTGATGCCCGCACCTTGCCTGCCCCAGGCTCGCAGCTCTTGGCTTGCCGGGCCGGGCGGCCGCTGGCCCCGACGTGAAGGCGGCTGAGCGATGGCCGCTTTTCTGCTGCGCCGCCTGCTGTCGTTGGTACCCGTGCTGCTGGTGGTGGCCGTGGTGGTGTTCATGCTGCTGCGCTGGGTGCCTGGGGACCCGGCGGCCGTGATCGCCGGCGAATCCGCCACCGCCGAGCAGGTGGCCGCCCTGCGCCAGCGCATGGGTCTGGACCAGCCGGTGACGCATCAGTTCGCCCTGTGGCTGGGGCAGGTGCTGCGCGGTGACTTTGGCGAGAGCTACTTCTTTCGCAAGCCCGTGCTGGAGCTGATCGTGCAGCGCATGGAACCCACGCTGGCGCTGGGCGCCTTCGCGCTGCTGCTGGCGGTGGTGGTGGCCGTGCCCATGGGGGTGGTGGCGGCTTTCTCGCAGGGCTCCTGGCTGGACCGCGGGGTCATGGCCGCCTCGGTGCTGGGTTTTTCCACGCCCGTCTTCGTGGTCGGCTACGCGCTGATGTACCTCTTCGCGGTAGAGCTGGAATGGCTGCCGGTGCAGGGCTATGCGCGCCTGTCCGAGGGGCTGGGGCCCTTCCTGGAGCGGCTGGTGCTGCCGGGCGTGACGCTGGCGCTGGTGTACGTGGCCCTGGTGGCTCGTATTACGCGCACCAGCGTGCTGGAGGTGCTGGGCGAAGACCACGTGCGCACGGCGCGCGCCAAGGGCCTCACCGAGCGCGAGGTACTGGTGCACCACGCGCTGCGCAACGCGGCGGTGCCCGTGCTCACGGTAATCGGCATCGGCCTGGCCGTGCTGATTGGCGGGGCCGTGGTCACGGAAAGCGTGTTCGCCATCCCCGGCTTGGGCCGGCTGACCGTGGAGGCCGTGCTGTCGCGAGACTTCCCGGTGATCCAAGCGCTGATCCTGCTGTTCTCAGTGGGCTACGTGCTGGTCAACCTTCTGATCGACATCGGCTATGCCTTCCTCGACCCGCGCATCCGCTACTGAAGCTGGCGCTGAGCCCGCGGCTTCGGTGCCACGCCCTTCAGGCGCCTCGGGCGGGCTGCGCGGCGCGCTGCGCCGGGGCACGGTGCGGCTGGGTGCCGCCCTGCTCTTGGCGATGGTGGTGATGGCGCTGTTCGCGCCCTGGTTGGGCACCATGGACCCCACACTCATCGACCCCGGGGCGCGCAACCTCAAACCCGGCGCCGAGCTGAACGTGATGGGGGACGACGGCAGAGAGTTCGCGCACCGCGCCTGGTTCGGCACCGACAACCTGGGCCGTGACGTCTACAGCCGCGTGGTCTATGGCACCCGGGTGTCGCTGGTGGTGGGCGTGTCGGTGGCGGCGCTCAGCGTGGCCGGGGGCCTGCTCATCGGCCTGCTGGCCGGCTTCTTCCGCCGCCTGGACGGGCCGGTGATGCGCGTGATGGACGGTCTGATGGCCATCCCCGGCATCCTGCTGGCCATCGCGCTGGTGGCGATCTGGGGCGGTGGCCTGACCACCGTGATCCTGGCCATCGTGGTGGCCGATGTGCCGCGTGTGGTGCGGCTCGTGCGTTCGGTGGTGCTGAGCGTGCGCGAAGAGCCTTTTGTGGAAGCCGCCATCTCGGTGGGCGCGCCGCTGCACATGCTGCTGCTGCGTCACGTGCTGCCCAGCACCGCGGCGCCGCTGATCGTGCAGGGCACCTTCCTGTGCGCGGCAGCCATGCTGTCGGAGGCCGCGCTGTCTTTCCTGGGGGTGGGCATCCCGCCGGAGATCCCGAGCTGGGGCAACATCATCGCGGAGGGGCGGTCGCTGTTCCGGGTGCACCCGCACAACGTGTTCTACCCGGGGCTGTTCCTGGCGCTGACCGTGCTGGCCGTCAACATCCTGGGCGACGGCCTGCGCGACGCGCTGGACCCGCGCATGAGGCGCCGGCTGTGAACCCCATGGACACCACCTCTGCGGTGCTGGACATCCAGGGCCTGGCCATCGCGCTGCCCGCGGGCGCCGACCGCGCCTGCGCCGTGCAGGCCCTGGACCTGCGTGTGGGCCGCGGCGAGCTGGTGTGCCTGGTGGGCGAGTCCGGCTCAGGCAAGTCGGTGGTGGCCCAGGCTGTGATGGGGCTGCTGCCCCCAGGCCTGCGCGCCACGACGGGCCGCATCCTGCTGCAAGGCCAGGACGTGCTGAGCGCCAGCCCCCAGTGGCTGCGCCAGGCCCGCGCCACGCGCATGGCCATGGTCTTCCAGGAGCCCATGACGGCGCTGAACCCGGTGCACACCTGCGGCCGGCAGATCGACGAGGTGCTGCGCAAGCACACCGACTGGGATGCACCTAGACGCCGCGCCGAGGTGCTGGAGATGATGGCGCGGGTGCACCTGCCCGAACCGCAGCGCCTCTTCGACGCCTACCCGCACCAGCTCTCCGGCGGCCAGCGCCAGCGCGTGATGATCGCCATGGCGCTGATCCTCAAGCCCGCGTTGCTCATCGCCGACGAGCCGACCACGGCGCTGGACGTCACCACCCAGGCGCAGATCCTCAAGCTCATCCGCGAGCTGCAGCGCGAGCAGGGCACAGGCGTGCTGTTCATCACGCACGACTTCGGCGTGGTGGCCGAGATCGCCGATCGGGTGGCCGTGCTGCAGCAGGGTGAGTTGGTGGAGCAAGGACCTGCAGCCGAAGTGCTGTCCACCCCACAGCACGCCTACACCCGCATGCTGCTGGACGCCGTGCCCTCGGCCGTGCCGCCCGAGCGCGCGCAGAAGTCCGGCAACCCCGTGGTGCTGGCCATCGAGCACCTGTGTAAGACCTACGCCAGCGGCGGGCTGTTTCAGCGCCGGCGCGACGTGCGGGCGGTGGATGACTTCAGCCTGGAGCTGCGCCAGGGCGAGACGGTGGGCATCGTGGGCGA
>CAYSOD010000052.1:7879-13658 GCA_964432385.1 uncultured Rubrivivax sp. | reverse complement strand
AGGCGCCGCACACCCTCTACGTGCTGGACGAGCCCACAGTGGGCCTGCACATGGCCGCCGTGGAGAAACTGATCCGCGTGCTGCACCGCCTGGTGGACGGCGGCCACAGTGTGGTGGTCATCGAGCATGACCTGGACGTCATCGCCGAGGCCGACTGGGTGGTTGACCTGGGGCCCGAGGGCGGTACCGACGGCGGGCGCGTGGTGTGCGCTGGGACGCCTGAAGCGCTGGTGGCCGCTGGCACGCACACGGGCGTGGCGTTGGCACCCGTCCTTTCGCGGTGATCACAGAGACCGGCTCGCGGTCTTCTTCGACGAAGATGGTGGAGCAGGTAGGCGCTGCAGCCTGGCCTGCTGGCGTCAGGCCGGTACCGCCATCTTGTGACGTGGCAGCTTCACTGTGAGCGTCGTGCTGTTGTCCTCGTCGCTGGTGCTCATGGTGACGGTGCCACCCTGTGCAACGGCCAGCTTGAGCGCCGAGTACGTCCCCAGACCTGTTCCGTGGGTCTTGCCACTGGTGGCGAACTTCTCGAAGAAGCGGTCCCGGATCTCTTTGGGCACGGCGCCCTTGTTCCGAATCTCCACCTTCACAGGCGTTTGGTCCAGCAAGGTCACCTCAACCTTGGAGCCTCGGGGCGCAGCCTCGCAGGCGTTCTTCATGAGGTTCTGGAACATCGAGTAGCACAGCAAGGGGTCACCAGAGACATGAGGGGTGACTGTGCCGACAGGCACGTCGCTCTCCACCGAGATCACCAGGTGCTTGCCTTCAAAGGCGTTGCGCAGGACCTCAGCAATGCTGCGCAGCACGGCGCCCAGGTCCACGGGCGAGGGTTTCAGCGTGAACTCACCGTGCTCCATCTTGTAGAGGTCACTGCTGAGGCGAACCATCTCCAGGGCCTGGGTGGCCGTCTGCTCCACCAGGCGAAGTTTGGATGCGTGCGCGGGCGCCATGGACTCGTCCTCAGCCAGGCTCTTGACCATACCCACAATGCCCGCCAAGGACCCCTTGATGTCGTGCCGGCTGGTCTGCTCCGCCTCTTCCATCTTGCGGGCGGTCTCCACCAGCCCGTCGTAATCGGCTTGCAGGCTTCTGCGGCGGTCGAGGAACTTGACGAAGTTGTCCACCCGGGCGCGCAGGTACGCGGGGTCCGTGGACTTGGGCACGTGGTCCACCGCGCCCAGGGCCATGCTGCGTGTACGGGTGGCGTCGTCATTGGCCTCGGTCAGAAAGATCACCGGGATCTGGGCTGCTTCGGGGATCTCGCGGATTCGGGCGGCGATGTCAAAGCCGTCCAACTTCGGTGTGGACGCTTCCATGATCAGCAGGTCTGGCAAGGGAGCTTTGCTGCACGCCACCAGGGCCAGGGCCAGGGAATGGGCTGTGCGCACCTTGTAGCGATCACCGAACAGTTTGCTGATGCGGTCCAGGGTCGGCTGATCGCTGTCGACCACCAGGATCCGAGGGGACTCTTCGGGGCCTTTCGAAAGCAAGGGCACCAAGGGCGCGGCGGCTGCGGCCTCCTGGACTGCCAGGGCGGCTGTCGGGCTGTTCAGTCCCCCTCGAGGGGTTTCGGACAGCACCCGCTCGATGCGTGAACGCAGGCTGGCGATGGTGTAGGGCTTGACCAGCAACGAACTCACGCCTGCGGCCACCACCTGAGCGATCTTGGCACGCTCGGCCTCGGCCGTGATCATCAAGAAGGGCAGATGGGCCAGGCGCTTGTCCGCACGGATGGCCTTGAACAGATCGAGACCCGACATCACCGGCATGGACCAGTCGGACAGCACCAGATCCACAGGCTTGGCCCGCAGCATCTCCAGCGCTTCTGCCCCGTTTCGTGCGACCTTGATCTGCTCGCAACCCATGTCCTTGAGTTGCGAGACCGTGACGGCTCGCATCAAGTCCAGGTCGTCAACGACCAGCGTGGAAACGCGTCTCAGATCCATCATGTGTTGTCGGTTACTACCGATGCACGAGTATCGCCCAGCAAGTCCAGGGGTTTGTCCAGGCCGCGCTCCATCGCCGCAACGCGAGCAAGGATGGACCGACGAAAACCATCACCTGGCCTCGTATTCGCTGACTCGAAAATTCTGGTGTCAGCTTGCGGTGAGATGATTCGGCGTTGGTCTAGGACTGAATCAGTAGGAGTTGCCATGGTTGCCAAGATTGCTTCCCGCCCCCGTATCGCCGCCCTGTGGGCCGGTGCTGCTCTGGCCTGTGTGGCCACCACGGTCTCGGCACAGACCACGTTGACCCTGTCCTCATGGGTCCCGCCCTCCCACACGCTGACCGAGACGCAGAAGGAGTGGTGCGAGATGCTTTCGCAGAAGGTCGCAGGCAAGGTCAAGTGCAACGCCCTGCCGCGCCCCGTGGCCGCAGCGCCCGCTACCTTCGACGCAGTTCGCAATGGCCTGGCCGACATCTCTTTCACCGTGCACGGCTACACCCCGGGCCGTTTCGTGACCACGCAGTTCGCTGAAGTGCCGTTCCTGGGCCAGTCGGCCGAGGCCAGTTCGGTGGCCTTCCAGCGCGTGTACCAGAAGCAGCCGGCCATGGCCGAAGAGCACAAGGGTGTCAAGGTGCTGGCCGTCTTCACCCATGGCCCGGGCATCGTGTTCAACACCAAGCGCCCCATCACCAAGATGGATGACTTGCTGGGCATGAAGTTCCGCGTGGGTGGCGGCATGGTCAACGACATCTCCAAGGCCCTGGGCATGAACGTCACGCTCAAGCCCGCGCCCGAGAGCTATGAACTGCTGTCCACGGGTGTGATGGACGGCACCCTTTTCCCCGCCGAGTCGGTCGAGGGCTTCAAGATCGACAAGGTGATCAAGTACGCGACCTTCTTCCCCGGAGGCCTGTACAACACCAGCTTCGTCTTCATGATGAACCAGGCCAAGTACGACAGCCTGCCGGCTGATGTGAAGAAGGCCATCGACGAGATGAGCGGCGAGTTTGCTGCGCGCATGATCGGCAAGGGCTGGGACAAGGTGGACCGCCGCGGCATGGCCTTCATGCAGGCCAACGGCGTGCAATTCACCAAGGCTGACCCGGCCTTCGTCAAGGCCGTCACCGAGAAGACCTCGGGGCTCGTGGACACCTGGGCCAAGGCCGCCGAAGCCAAGGGCATGAAAGACCCGAAGAAGGTGCTCGCCGAGTTCCGCGCCGAGATTGCCAAGCTGCAGTGACGCCGGAGTGACGTCGGCTTGACCGCGCTGAAGAAACTGCTCAGCGCCTGCTGCGGCACGCTGGCTGCGGTGGCGCTGTTCGGCATCATGGCCCTCACGCTCGTGGACGTCAGCGGGCGCAAGCTCCTGAGCCAGTCGGTCCCCGGTTCGCTGGAGCTGACCGAGTTGCTGATGGTGGTGGTCATCTTCGCCGGGCTGCCCCTGGTGTCGCTGAAAGGCGAGCACGTGGTCTTCGACTCGCTGGACCCGTGGATTCCCAGAACGCTGCGTCGTCTGCAACACGCCGTCGTGGACTTGTTGTGTGTGGCCGCCCTGGGCGGGCTGGCCTGGCTGATGTGGACCAAGGGCAGCCAGATGGCCGAGTACGGCGACACCACGGCGCAGCTCAAGCTGTCGCTGGCGCCTTTCGTCAAAGTGATGAGCGGCCTCATCGCGGTGACGGCCTTCGTTCACGTGCTGCTGATGGTGGCACCCGTGGGCCACCATCACGCCGGTGTGGATGACGACGCGCAGCCCGACGAATTTGGCGGAGGCGCCACGTGATCGAGGCCCTGATCGGCTTTGCCTGCGTCTTCGGCCTGGCGCTCCTGAGAGTGCCACTGGCCTTTGCGATGGGGTTGGTCGGCTTTGTCGGTCTGGGCCTGCTGCGCGGCTGGGCGCCGTCCATGGCCAATGCGGCGCAGGTGGTGTACGACACGGGCTTTGCCTACACGCTGAGCGTGGTGCCGCTGTTCATCCTGATGGGCAACTTCGTGGCGCGCGCCGGGCTGGCGCATGAGCTGTTCCGTGCCGCCTACACCTTCGTGGGCCATGTGCGCGGCGGGCTGGCGCACGCCACCGTGATCGCCTGCGCCGGTTTCGGGGCCATCTGCGGCTCGTCCATCGCCACGGCCGCCACCATGGCCAAGGTGGCCTACCCCCCCATGAAGAAGCTGGGTTATGCCGACCCGCTGAGCACTGGCGTCATCGCGGCCGGCGGCACCCTGGGCATCATGATCCCGCCGTCGACCATCATGGTCATCTACGGCATCGTGACCGAGACCAACATCGGCAAGCTCTTCGCCGCAGGCATCCTGCCCGGGCTCATGTGCGCCGGCCTGTTGATGCTGGGCGTGGCCTGGCAGACCTGGCGTGACCCCGCTGCCGGTCCGGCCGGTGAGCGCGCCACCTGGGCCGAGCGCTTCGAGGCGCTGCGCGGCATCTGGGGTGTGGCGCTGCTGGTGGTGGTGGTGCTGGGCGGCATCTACGGCGGCGTGTTCACCGCCACCGAAGGTGCGGGTATTGGTGCCTCGGGGGCCTTTTTCTTCGCGCTGGCCCGGCGCACGCTGACGTGGAAGGTGCTGCTGGAAGTGCTGGTGGAAAGTGCCCGCACCACAGCCATGTTGTTCACCATCCTGATCGCGGCCATGCTGTTCTCCAGCTTCGTGAACTTCACCACCATGCCCGGCGACCTGAAGGACTGGATCCTGCAAGCTGGCCTGTCGCCGCTGATGGTGGTGGGCGCGATGATGGTGATCTACGTCCTGCTGGGCACCATCATGGAAGAACTCTCCATGGTGCTGCTGACCATCCCCGTGTTCTTCCCCATCGTCACGGGCCTGGGCTTTGACCCCGTGTGGTTCGGTGTGCTGATCGTGCTGGTGGTGCAGATCGGCCTGATCTCGCCGCCCGTGGGCATGAACCTCTTCGTGCTCAATGCGCTGATCAAGGGTGTGGGCTTGAAGCAGATTTTCCAGGGCGTGTGGCTGCACGTGCTGCTGCTGTCGGTGGCCCTGTTCATCGTGCTGGAGGTGCAACCGCTGTCGCTGTGGCTGCCCTCCTTCATGAAGTGAGGCGCCTCCACAAGCGCCAGCCCAGCAGCGTGCCGATCATCGCGGCGTAGACCGCCACGTCTCCAAAGTCGTTCTTGCCCGAGCGCATCCAGAAGAAGTGCAGCAGGGTCAGCGCGGCCACCGCGTAGACAGCCCGGTGCAGGGCCTGCCAGCGCCGCGCGCCCAGCGCCTTGATGGCGCGGTTGAAGGAAGTGGCCGCCAAGGGCAGCATCCCCAGCAGCGCTGCCGTGCCCACCAGGATGAAGGGCCGCTTGACGATGTCCTTGAGGATGGCGGTCAGGTCCAGCCCCATGTCCAGCCACGCAAAGCACAGGAAGTGCAGCACCGCGTAGAAGAACGCGAACAGCCCCAGCATGCGCCGCAGCTGCGCCAGCGCCTGCCAGCCCGTCCACTGCCGCACCGGCGTCACCGCCAGCGCGGCACACAGAAAGCGCAGGGCGAGTTCACCCGTGTGACGAATCAGCGTCTCCGCCGGGTTGGCGCCCAGGTGCTCTGAAGGGTCCGTCACTGCTGCATAGGCCAGCCAGAGAAACGGCGCCAGCGCCAGCGCGAAGACGGTGGGCTTGGCGGCGGGGTGCAGCAGCAGGCGGTTGACGCCCATCGCGCCCATCGCGGCTCCACTCAATAGAACTTCCTCAAGTCCATCCCCGCGTACAACTGCCCCACCTGCGCCTCGTAGCCGTTGAACATCAGCGTGGGGCGCTTCTTGGTCATCAGGCCGTCTTCGCCGATGCGGCGCTCGGTGGCCTGGCTCCAGCG
>CAYSOD010000052.1:0-7779 GCA_964432385.1 uncultured Rubrivivax sp. | reverse complement strand
TCCATGCGCAGGCCTTCCACATAGGGCCACTCCAGCACCGACGACCGCACGCCGGGCATCTGCGAGGCATCGGCCAGGGTCACGAACTGCAGGTACTTGGCATTGCCCGTTGGCTCCACGCGCTTGATCAGCTCGGACAGCGACCAGCCCACCCAGGGGATCACCATGGACCACCCCTCGACACAGCGCAGCCGGTAGATGCGCTCTTCCATGGGCGCCATCTTGAGCAGCGACTCGATGTCGAAGGTGCCGGGCTTGCGCACCTCGCCCTCGATGGTCACCGTCCAAGGTCGGGTCTTGAGGGTGTGCGCGTTGCGCGCGGGGTCGCTCTTGTCGGTACCGAACTCGTAGAAGTTGTTGTAGGTCGAGGCGTCTTTGTAGGAGGTGAGCTTCTCCATGGTCACCGCCCCGGCCACGGTGCTGCGCGCGCCTGGCAGGGCGGCCAACTTGCCGGGGGCCGAGGCCAGTGCGTCCCGCGCGGCCCAGCTGCCCAGGGCCGTGCCCGTCGCACCCAAGGCCAGGGCTTTGAGCCATTCACGCCGCGTCTCGTAGGCTTGGCGCGGCGTGATCTCGGAGGGCGTGCGGTGCTGGAAGCCGCGGTCAGGGTGGAAGTTCATCGTGAGGCCTCGCTGTGGTCGGCGCGCCGGCGGAATCGTGGGCGCAAACCTCCACCTTACGCGATCTCGTGCGAAGCCGCGTTTTGACGGACATTGCGCGCCGGGTCTTCCCCAGCGGCCCGAAAGACGGGGGCGAAAAAACAAAGAGCCGGTCAACGACCGGCTCTTTGCTGGTGGGCCGTCCCGCGCTGCGAGCCTGGTGTGGGCGGCCGAATCGCTGGGTCAGCGCAGCCCGGCGATGTAGTCCGACACGGCCTTGATCTCAAGGTCGCTGAGCTTGGCGGCAATGGCCATCATTTGTGCGTTGTTGGCGCGCGTGCCGGCGCGAAAGCCATTCATCTGGCTCTCGGTGTAGTCGGCGTGCTGTCCGCCCAGGCGCGGGTACTGGGCCGGAATGCCAGCGCCCGTGGGGCCGTGGCATCCGGCGCAAGCCGGCACGGACTTCTCCGTGATGCCGCCGCGGTAGATCTTCTCGCCCAGGCGAATGGAGTCCTTGTTCTTGGCAGCACCCGGCTTGGCAGTCTTGCTGGCGTAGAAGGCTGCCACATGCTTCATGTCCTCATCTCTGAGGGTGGTGGCAAAGCCCTTCATCACCGCGTTGTTGCGCTTGCCCGACTTGAACTCCTGCAACTGCTTGACCAGGTACTCCGGGTGCTGGCCTTGCAGAATGGGGTTGGCCGGCGCGCCTCGGCTGCCGTCGGCGGTGTGACAGGCGCCGCACACCTGGGCGATGGCCTGGCCCTTGGCCAGGTCGGCCTTGAAGGCGGGCTTGGTCTCTGCGGCCAGAGCCGAACCGGCGACGGTGGCCGAGAACAGGGCCGAGAGGATCAGGGCTTGGACGGGCTTCATGTGAACGGGCCTCGCGCAGTGATGCGCCTTCGTGCGGGTGCGGGCGGTTGCTTGCAGCGTGCGAGTGAGACGCAGACGGCTCACCCAAAACCTGCGGATTTTACAATGGCCCATGAATGAATCCTTACCGGCCGCTGCGCCGGCGTCGTTGCACAAGGCCGCCTTGGCCTGGACGCACACCGCACGCTTTCTGACCACGGCCAGCCAGCTGGACCAGTTGCCCGCCACCGAGCTGCCCGAAATCGCCTTCGTGGGGCGCTCGAATGCGGGCAAGTCCACCGCCATCAACATGCTGGCGCAGCAAAAGCGCCTGGCCTTCGCTTCGCGCACGCCCGGCCGCACCCAGCACATCAATCTGTTCGAAGTGGGTCCGAAGGATGCGCCCAATGCCTTGTTCGCTGATCTGCCCGGCTACGGCTACGCGGCCGTGGAGCGTGCGGCCAAGCTGCGCTGGCAGGAGGTGATGGCGCGCTACCTGGAGCTGCGTCGCAGCCTGACAGGCGTGGTGCTGATGGTGGACTCACGCCTGGGCTTCACCGAGCTGGACCGGCAGTTGCTGGGTTTCATCGAGCCGCGAGTGGCCACGGGCGAGGTGCGCCTGCTGGCCCTGCTGACCAAGGCCGACAAGCTCAACCGCGGCGAAGCCCAGCGTGCTTTGCAGGCAGCCCAGGAGGTGCTGGGCGAGATGGCACAGGAACCGGCCGATGTGAGCGTGGCCCTGTTCTCGGCCCTGTCCCGTCAGGGCGTGGGTGACGTGGCCCAGACACTGAAGGAGTGGGCACCGTGATCGAGACCTTCATGGCGGCCCTGCCGCACGGCATCAGCTTGTCCTGCCGCGCCGCGGGGCCTGCTCTTGGGCCGCGGGTGATGCTGCTGCACGGGTTTCCGGAGGCGGCCTTTACGTGGGATGGAGTGATGAGCGCCCTTGGAGCGGAGGTCCGCTGCGTGGCTCCCAATCTCAGAGGCTTTGAGCGATCGTCCGCACCCAAGGATATCGAAGCCTACCGGCCACGGCATCTCATGCAGGACATCGAGGCCTTGATCCTGCACACGGGCGGCCCGGTCGACCTGCTGGTGGCCCATGACTGGGGCGGCGCCATTGCTTGGAACCTTGCCGCGATGCGGCCCGAGTTGATGCGGCATCTGCTGATCATCAACTCCCCTCACCCCGCCACCTTTTTGCGCGAATTGCGCAGCAACCCCGCGCAGCAAGCCGCCAGCGCTTACATGAACTTTCTGTGCCGGCCCGATGCCGAAGCGCTGCTGGCCGAGAACGACTTCGCCCGCCTGTGGCCCTTCTTCGAGCGCATGGGAGGCCGGTCCTGGCTGGATGAGGCCATGCGCGCCCGCTACCGTGCGATGTGGTCCCTGGGCCTGACGGGCGGGCTCCATCTGTACCGCGCCTCGCCGCTGCGCCCACCCTCGGCCACCGACCCTGCGGTAGCGCAGGCGCTGCACGCTGTGCAACTGCCCGACACCATGACCACCTCGCGCGTACCGACCTCGGTGCTGTGGGGCGATGACGACCACGCGCTGCTGCCCTGCTTGCTGGACGGCTTGGAGCGCTGGGTGCCCGAACTGCACCTGACCCGGGTGCCTCAGGCCAGCCATTGGATCGTGCATGAGCAGCCGCAACGGGTGGTCAGTGAGATCCGGCGCTGCCTGGGCCTGGCCTGACCTCGATGGTTGTCACTCAACGAATGGGGGCTCTGTAGCCCTGACCCTGGGCCGGCCTGACGCATTTGCGGCCCCGACCGCCGCGACCGCCGCGACCGCCGCCTGTGGCCCGTCGCAGTGAACGCAAAGGGACTCAGGGTCTGCCGATGAAGAAGACCAAACCAGTGGAACCGCGGGGCGCTGACGTGATGCCCAGGTACATGGGCCCCAGGCCCGTGTCGGCCCCCAGGAACAAGCTGCCCCCCGAGCGAAGATCGCCCAGCGATACCCGGCGGTGGTCCAGCCAGACGTTGCCCGCCTCCAGGGTGGCACCCACGAAGAAGCCACGCGTGAGCGCCACCGACTGTTGCAGGCGCATGTACCAGGTGGCGCGCACCAGCACCAGGTGGTTGCCGTTGAGCTGCCCGCTGGCGTAGCCCGACAGGTTGTGGAAGCCGCCCAGGGTGAAGCGCCCCACCAGCGGGTTGCCACCCTCATCCGACACGGCACTCTGGGCATGCAGGTTCAGCGTGTGGCGGCCCTGCGTGCCCACCCAGGTCCCGTTGGCCTGCAGGCGGTACATGGGTTCTGACAGGCCGCCGCCCTCTCGCTGGCCCGCCTGCAAACCGGCCTCAGCGCGCCAGCCTTGCTGCGGGAAGAGGGCGTAGTCCAGCTGGTCGGCCGACAGGCGCAGGCTCAAGGCCGTCTCCCGCCAGACTTCAACCCGGTTGCTGCGCCCGAGCGCCTGGGCGCCCAGAATGCGCGGGCTGGTCCGCTGGGCGCTGTGCAGCAGGCCCAGCCGAACCGTGCCCAGGGCGCGCAGCGCGCGGCCGAAGTCCAGTCCGATCCGGCCCTGCGTGCGGTTGAACTGCGCGGTTTCCTGTCCCAGTTCGTCGTAACTGGACAGCACCTTGAACTCGCTGCTGCCCCACGCGGCAACGAACCAGTCCTCGTCGTGTCCGGCGTTCCAGCGCAGGGGGTGGTACAGCTCGGTGGCCGCCATGGGCGATGCGCCCAGGCGCAAGCGGTTACGCCACTCGGTGCCGCTGGCGCTCAGCCAACGCCGGTCGTGCGCGATCTTCAGATTGAAGACACTGCGCCCTGCAAAGTCTGTGGCCAGGTCGATGCCGAAACGGAAGTAGTTCGGGCCCCAGGGCTTGTCCTCGATCTCCAGCACCAGGCCGTCGCCTTCCTGCCGCCTCACCAACCGGTAGTCGACCCTCAGGAAGTCTCCGCTGGCGGCCAGACGCCGCGCATCCCGCTCCGCCACGGCAGGGTCGAAGGGCTGGCCACTGCGTGATTCCAGTTGGCTGGTCAGTCGCTGGGCATTGGCGATGTCCGAGCCTTCCAGTTCCACAAAGGACAAGCGCACCGCGGGTGCAGACGGTGGCGCCGTCCAGCGCTGCCAGGCGGCATGGTCCTGCGGGCTCAGGGACCAGCCGGCCAGGCGCTGCGCCGCGGCTTCGGCGCTGGCCTGCCCGCGCTCGATGAACTGCGCCACCTTCTCAAAGTCGCCCGCGCTGAGTCTTTGCAGATCGGGGCGGATGAGCAGATCCCGATCGGTGAGCGAGGCGATGCTGCGCTGCACGTTCTGCTCGGTCAGGATGTTGATCATCTGCGCCGTCAGGCCGATGACCGAGCCCAGGGTCTCGCGGCCGGCCACGGGCGTGCCCACGTTGACCGCCAGCACCACGTCGGCCCCCAGCCGCCGTGCGATGTCCACCGGCAGGTTGTTGACCAGGCCACCATCGCCCAGGATCCGCCCGTCGCGTTCGATGGGGGCAAAAACACCTGGCACGCTCATGCTGGAGCGCAGGGCGATGGCGAGGTCTCCGCCAGCAAGCTCCACCTGTTCGCCCGATTCCATGTCGGTGGCCACCGCCCTGAACGGGATGGGCAGGCGGTCAAAGTCCGTGATCGCGCGCACGGGCAGCGTGTAGCGCCGCAGCAGGGTTTCCAAGCCGCGACTGGAAACGGCGGCCTGTGGCACGCGCAATTCCCCGTCGCGCCAGCCCAGTTCCAGCGTCGCGGACATCTCCAGGTCCTGGTCCTTGCGGCGTTCGGGCAACTCACGCCGCTGCACCCGTGCGGCAAAGACCTCATCCCAGCGAACGGCCAACAACTCGCGCTCGATTTCCGCGGCGCGCATGCCGCTGGCGTACAGGCCACCGACGATGGCGCCCATGGAGGTGCCGACGATCAGGTGGATGGGGACGCGCTCGCGCTCCAGGATCTTGAGCACGCCCACGTGGGCCAGGCCTCGCGCACCGCCTCCAGACAGCACCAAAGCGACGCGCGGGCCTTGGCGCGTTGGTGCCGCACCTGCCGGCGTTGATCTCTCGACGGAGGCCGAGGCTGCGATTGCTCGGTTCCCGTTTTCAGGGAGTGAGGCAGCAGCAGAGGAAGCCGCTGCCGCCCATGCGGCGCCAGACGGGAGTCCAAGCAGTGCCGACCACAACACGGTGCAGGTCACCCATGCGGTCGCCCACGAGGTGCTCGGTCCCCGAGCGACTGCGCGGTTCAAGCCGCCCAGGCCGAGCACGTTAGCGGGGGCGTGCCACCTGGCTGGCGACCATCCGGGCCGCAGCCTTGACCAGGGAGCGCGGCTCCAGCGGGCTGGCCAGCGACTCCGCTTGCAGCAAGGTCAGCGCGCTGTGCTTGATGGGCCAGGCGCTGTCCGACCGGCAGTCGGCCCACAGAAACATCTCTTGTCGCGGATCCATCCAGACCAGTTGCCCATGCACCCAGTTGCCTGCCAGGTACATCCTCGCGATATTCCCGGGCCGTAACGACGTGATCCACTTCTTGTCCAGGGCTCGGGTGTCGTTCATCGACGACATCTCAAGCAGTTGCGACGGTATCGTGTCCATCTGGCCCGGGTCCATGGGCTGCATGCCCGTGCCTGCAAGTGCTGCGGGCCGTGTGGAGCGCAGGGCCCGTTCCTCCAGCTCATTGATGACGGAGACCAGGCGCTGCCGGCGCTGGTCAAAGCGCTGGCGCTCGGAGGCCATGACCGTGTCCAGCGCCCACTGGTACAAGGCAGCATTCTGAGTGGCCGTGGACGTCAGTTGGCCGATCATGTTGGCCATGGCCTGCATGGCCCCAGATCGGGAAGGGTGGGGCGGCTCGGGCAGCACTTCAGCCTGCCAGGCCAGACGGTCCACCAACAGCCACAGCGCATGGTCGTGGGAGTCCAGCAGACCATGGTCGGCATAGGCCAGACGCACCGCTGGGGCTTGGACGCGTGCGATCAAGGACTTCACATCGCCGGCCAGTCGACGATCGGCCAGGATGATGTCGAACAAGCGATTGAGCAGTGCAAGGTACTCGGGGTCAGCTGACAAGGCAGCCGGCTCGGAGCTGGCGCCTGGTCCGCCGCGGCCAGCCGGTTGCGCAAGATTGCGCAGCGTGGCGTCGGTGTCCGTGCCGCCAGCGGGCTTTGCGCCCACCTTGGCCCCTGCAGGCACGATCACCGTGCTGTAGACCGCAGGCTGCACGCCTGCGTCCTCCAATCTGCCGCAGGCCGCAGCGTAGGACCGGCGCAGCTCATTGGCAAAGGGCGCGCTGCCGTACTTCATGAACACGGTGCGCAGCCCTCCGGCCTCGGGCAGACACTGGGCGGCGGCCCACAAGGCACGCGCCTGGACCTCGGCCTTGAAGGGGTTGTGGTCGGTCTGGACCTGCATGTCCCCCACCAACGCTGAGGTGAACGTGGTCAGCTCTCGGAGTTCAAATTCGGCCGTGCTCTTGATCTGCGTGACGCACTGCGAGATCAAGACATCCGACGAGACCTTGGTTTCGTCGACCAATTGCAGGCTGCCGGCGCTCAGGCGCCCGCCTGTCAAGGGTGCGGCTTCGTTCCACGGCGCCAATTCACCGCTCATGAGCCTCTTGACCTGGTGACGCAAAGAGTCGACGTAGGCCGAGGCCACGCGCTGCCGCTGCGGGCGAAGCGTCATGGCCAGATCCACGGCCTGGAAGCGCTCGGCCGGGGAAGCTGACATGGGCATGTTCGACAACACCATCAAGGTGTCGTCAATCACTTTCTGGGCGAGCAGGGGCGCACGGTTAAGTTCGTCTTCGACGAAACTCTGCAGTGCGGCGCTTTGGTTCATGGAAAGGTTGTCGCAATGAACGTCAATTGAACATTATCGGGGACAACGGTATCCCTCATCCATGAAAAAAGCCCGCCCTTGACGGGGCGGGCCTTCTCAATGTGACGACTTGACAGGACTTACATGTCCATGCCCATGCCGCCCATGCCACCCATGCCGCCGCCGCCCGGCATCGGGGGCGTTTCGTCCTTGGGGGCCTCGGCGACCATGCACTCGGTCGTGAGCATCAGGCCGGCGACCGACGCGGCGTTCTGCAGCGCGGTGCGGGTCACCTTGGTCGGGTCCAGGATGCCCATCTCGATCATGTCGCCATAGGTGTCGTTGGCAGCGTTGTAGCCGTAGTTGCCCTTGCCCTCGAGCACCTTGTTGACCACCACGCTGGGCTCGGCACCGGCATTGGCCACGATCTCGCGCAGGGGTTGCTCCACGGCGCGCAGCACGATCTTGATGCCGGCGTCCTGGTCGTGGTTGTCGCCCTTGAGCGAGCCGATGGCCTGGCGGGCGCGCAGCAGCGCCACGCCGCCGCCGGCGACGATGCCTTC
>CAYSOD010000051.1:0-13673 GCA_964432385.1 uncultured Rubrivivax sp. | reverse complement strand
GGCGGCCGCGGATCATGGGGTACCAGTCGTAGCGCTGCACCCCGGCCTGCGCCAGCGTCTGGCGGAAGGCCTCGGTCTGGTCCGGCTGGATGTTGATGACGAAGCGGTTGGGTGCGTCCGGTGGCGTGGCTTGCCGCCAGCTGCCGATCAGGTCGGTGCGCAGCAGCACCAGCAGCACCAGGGCCAGCAGGCCCACCGCCAAAGCCGACACCTGCAGCACGGCGTAGGCCGGCCGCGCCGTCACCTGACGGGTGGCCAGCAGCAACCAGCGGGGCGCACCGGCCTCAGGCACCAGGCGCCTGAGCAGACTGACAGCCACCCAGGCAAGCCCGGCGAACAGGCCGACCGCCAGCGCGAAGCCCCCCACCGCGATGCCCCCCAGCGCCGGGTCGGCCGAAGCCGCCATCAGCAATCCCGAGAAGCCCAGCACCCCCACGGCCAGCACCGTCAAGGAGCCCGCCTGCGGCGCGCCCAGATCGCGCCGGATCACGCGCAGGGGCGGCACCTTTGAGAGTTGCAGCACAGGCGGCAAGCCAAAGGCCAGCAGCAGCGTCATGCCCACGCCGAGACCGAAGAGCGCAGGCCCCATTCCGGCCGCCGGCAATGAGGCGCTGACCAGCCCCGCCAGCAGCCAAACGAAGGCGTGGTGCACGGCCCAACCCAGGGCAATGCCCACCCCGCTGGCCAGCAGGCCCACCCACACGAACTCCAGGGTGTAGGCGCCGGCGATGCGGCGTTGCGGCAAGCCCAGCACGCGCAGCATCGCGCAGTCATCCAGGTGGCGCTGAGCAAAGTCCCTCGCACCGATACCCACCGCCACCGCCGCCAGAAGGGCCGCCAACAGGGCCACCAGTCGCAGGAACTTGTCGGCCCGGTCCAGGGTCTGGCGCATCTCGGGGCGCCCGGCCTCGAACGATTCCAGCCGAAGGCCGCGCAACGATTCGTTGCGGATCTGTTCCTGCGCCTCCTGGGTGAAGGCTTTGACCGCAGCATCCGTCCCCGCCACCGCCAGGCGCCAGTTGATGCGGCTGGCCGGCTGCACCAGGCCTGTGGCAGCCAGATCCGCCTGGCTGATCATGGCGCGTGGGGCGAAGCTCATGAAGCCAGCGCCCCGGTCAGGTTCCACCACGATGATTTGCCCGATGGTGAAGGCAGCATCACCCAGCAACAGTGGATCGCCCATGGTCAGGCCCAGGGCCTCCAGCAGCGAGCCCTCCACCCACACCACGCCGCGGGGCGGGCCCCCCGCGATGGCCTGCACGGCCCCTTCTGGAGACGCCTTGACCTGCAGTTGCCCGCGCAGCGGGTAGTTCGGGCTCACCGCCTTGACCGCCACGAGACGGGAGGCCCCGCCGCGCGTCTCGGGCGCTCGGCCCATGCTGGGAAAACTGGCGCTGGTGGCCGTTTGCAGGCCCAGGGCTGCAGCGCGCTGCGCGAGGGCCGCGGGCGCTGGCTGGTCACTGGACACCACGGCGTCGCCACCCAGCAACTGCCGCGCATCACGGGCCAGGCCGGCGTTCAGGCGGTCGGCGAAGAAGGCCACGGCCGTCAAGGCCGCCACGGCCAGCACCACGGCCACCGCCAGAAGGCGCAACTCACCGGCCTGGAAGTCACGCCAGGTCTGGCGCGCGGCCAGGGCCCACAAAGGCACGCCACGGCCCACCTGGGGGCTCTGCGCTGCACAGCCCCGCCGGGGCTTTTGCAAAGGCGAGGGCCGCACAGAGGCCGGCTGCGCCGCTACCGGGCTGCTCGGCAAGGGGTTCGCATCGTCAGTCATGCCCGCACGGTAGCGCATGACCCCCGAGGGCGGGGGCTGCAGGGTCATGGCACCGTGGCCAACCTTGATCAGCTGACGACAGATCGGCTGCTGAGGGCCTTCACTTGAGGGCTCCTTGGGCTGCGAACTGGGCAGAAATTACCCCCTTATTCGACCGATCGAAAGTTCTCAAGTTTCAGACACTGGTTCCGAGTCGTCTCATGGCCATCGCAAGTAGTTTGGCAACCGAGGCGCCCCAGGAAATCGTCAAGCGAACAGCACCCGACCAACCCGTTCAGGAAGGACCTCATCATGGGAACCTCGATCAATACCAACCTCACGGCGCTGGGTGTGCAGCGCTACCTGAATGGCAGCCAGAGCAGTGTCACCACGGCAATGACGCGTCTGTCTTCCGGCATGCGCATCAACAGCGCCAAGGACGATGCCGCAGGACTGATCATTGGCGAACGTATGACGGCGCAGGTTCGAGGCCTAAATGTCGCGTCCCGCAACGCCAACGACGCCATTTCTCTCGTGCAGACGGCCGAATCGTCATTGGCCAACGTCGCCTCTGCGCTGCAACGTATCCGAGAGCTCTCCGTGCAGGCAGCAAATGCCAGCAACTCGGACGGGGACCGTGCAACCCTGAACAAGGAAGCTCAGGAGTTGGTTGACGAAGTCAAGCGGATCAGCCAGAACACGGCCTTCAATGGGGTCAACCTCCTGGATGGGTCTTTCCAGAACCAGAAGATCCAAGTGGGCGCTAACGCGGGTCAATCTCTGGACATCACTTCGATCGCGGACGCCCGCGTCACGTCGCTAGGACGCAGCGCGAAATCCCTGACCAGCGCAGTTTTGGGTGAAGCCAAGGCGCCCAGCTTGGGTACGGCAGCAGCCAACGCCATCTTGGCTGAGACCAGTCTGGTGCTCACCAACACTGCCGGAGCAAGCCCTGCCATCTCATGGAGTGCAGGATCGTCTGCCAAAGCCATTGCTGCAGCCATTAACGGACAGGCGGGATCGTTAGGGATTTCGGCTACAGCCACGAACTCAGCCACGATAGGGGGTTTCACAGCAGCCGGACCCATGTCACTGACATTGAATGGAACCACCATCAATGCAACGCTGGGAAGCACCAGTGATCTCACCGCACTGGCGGATGCGATCAATGGCGCAGCGACAGGAGTTACTGCTGCATTTGCCAACCCTCCCGCAAAGGGGGCTCTCAAGCTCACAGCTGCAGATGGCTCCGATATCAAGCTGGAGGCGTTTACCAACGGTGCGTCCACGATGACGGTGACGGGCTCACAAGGAGCTTCGCCCCGGACCCTGACTTCTGGGGGCACCAACTCCACCATCGTCTCAGGAACGCTTGAGGTGGTGAGCAGTAAGGGGGCTCTGAGCTGGGCTGGTGCCACCAACACTGACGTATTCAACGCGGCCAGCGGGTCTGTAGCATTGAATACCGTGAGCAGCCTGGATATCAGTTCGCTGACTGGCGCATCCGACGCATTGAAGGTCATCGACACTGCCCTGGACCAGGTCAGTAATGCCCGAGGTGACCTCGGTGCCAAGCAAAACCGCCTGGAGATGCTGATCTCCAACGTGGACGTGGTGGGCGAAAACATCACGGCCGCACGTGGTCGCCTGATGGACGCCGACTTCGCCAAGGAAACCGCTGCCCTGTCGCGTGCCCAGATCCTCCAGCAGGCCGGCACGGCGATGTTGGCGCAGGCCAACGCCTTGCCGCAGCAGGTACTGCAATTGCTCAAGGGTTGAGTCCGAAGCGAATCCGGCGTTCAAGCCCGTTGAAAGCGCCCGCATCCGCGGGCGTTTCCAATACTGGATATGCATTCGTCGCCCGAATCGATACCCACTCTGTTCATCTCCCACGGCTCGCCGATGACGGCTCTGGAGCCCCGGGAGGCGGGGGCGTTCATGCAGCGGCTGGGCCCGGCGCTGGAGCAGGCCTTCGGGCCACCGCAGGCCATTCTGGCCGTGTCGGCCCACAGCCTCACGCGCGAGCCGGCGCTGCTGGCCGCTGCGCGCCACGCGGCGGTGTACGACTTTGGCGGCTTCGACCCCCGCCTCAACACCCTGCGCTACGACGCGCCGGGCGCACCCGCGCTGGCGCGCCAGGTCCAGGCGCTAATGCACGACGCCCACCTGCCCTGCCACCTGCTTGACCAAAGCGGGCTGGACCATGGGATCTGGACGCCGTTGCGCTACCTCTTCCCCCGGGCGGACATCCCGGTGCTGCCGATGGCGTGGCCGCCCCATTGGTTGCCCGACCAGTTGTTCACGTTGGGACAGGCCCTGAGCCCTCTGACCGGCCAAGGTGTGCTGGTCTTGGGCAGCGGCAGCCTGACGCACAACCTGCAGCGTGTCTTTGCGGGCGGTTTGCGCGACATCGACCGCCCGGCAACGCCCGAGAGCACGGGGTTTCGGGATTGGTTTGCTGAACAGGCGACCGCCGGCCGCATGGACGCCCTGCTGGACTACCGGCGGCTTGCTCCGCATGCAGAGCTGATGCACCCCACGGACGAGCACCTGCTGCCTTGGTTCGTGGCGGCGGGGGCTGGCCTGGCCGACGGGGCCGGCGGCGCGCGGCGGCTGCACGCCAGCCTGACTTTCGGCGACCTGGCCATGGACGCCTACGCTTTTGGAATCGGGGCTGAGAAGCTCGCTGCCGCTGCAGGCTGATCACTGAACCGGCAGCTCGACGGCGGCCTCTTCAGCGCGGTCAGAACGTCAGTCGACGAACCCTCAACCCATCACCCGCCCCACCCCCGCCAAGGCCGACTCGATCTGGTGCAGCTTGCGGTCCAGATCTTCGGAAGAGTCAGCGTATCGGTTGGCGATGGCCAAGAACTCTTCATGCAGCTGGAGGAAGGCGTCCAGGATGTCGGGGTCGAAGTGGGTGCCACGGCCCTCGCGCATGATCTGCACCGCCTGCTCGTGCGGGAAGGCCTTCTTGTAGACCCGTTCGCTGATCAGCGCGTCGTAGACGTCGGCCACGGCCATCATGCGGGCCGACAGGGGGATGGCCTCGCCCTTGAGACCTTGGGGATAGCCCGAGCCGTCCCACTTCTCCTGGTGGCTGTAGGCGATCTCCTTGGCGATGGTCAAGAACTTCACCCGCACCCCCAGCGCTTCCTCGGCGTGCTGGATGGCATCGCGCCCGAGGGTGGTGTGGGTCTTCATGATCTCGAACTCGTCTGGCGTCAGGCGCCCCGGCTTGAGCAGGATGCGGTCGGGGATGCCCACCTTGCCGATGTCGTGCAAGGGGGCCGACTTGTAGAGGCCGGTGATGTAGTTCTTGGTGAGTTCAGACGCGAAGCGCGGGTGCTGCCGCAGATGCATGGACAGGGAACGCACGTAATGCTGGGTGCGCCGGATGTGGTTGCCGGTCTCGTTGTCCCGCGTCTCCGCCATGGAGGCCATGGCCAGGATGGTCACGTCCTGCACGGCGCTGACCTCCCGGGTACGCCTGTCCACCTCGGCTGACAGAAACTCGTTCTTGCTGCGCAGGAAGTCCGCCTGCCGCTTGAGTGCGAGATGGTTGTGGACCCGCGCCGCGACGATGGGCGGGCTGATCGGTTTGGCGATGTAGTCGGCCGCGCCCAGAGACAAGCCCCGGCCCTCGTTCTCCACGTTGGACAGGGCGGTCAGGAAGATGACCGGGATGTGCAGCGTGACCGGGTCCAGCTTGAGGCGGCGGCAGACTTCGAAGCCGTCGATGCCGGGCATCTCCACGTCCAGCAGGATCAGGTCCGGGTGGGGAAGCCGACGGGCCATCTCCAACCCCGACTCGCCGTCCTTGGCCTGGACAACCTCGTGCTCAACGCCCAACAACGATGCCAACACCGCCCGAATCGTGGCGGAGTCGTCGATGATCAGCAACCTCGGGCGCGCGATGGGCTCGAAATCGAGGTCGGTATCTTGTTCGGACATACCCGTCGGCGAGGGTCGGAGGAGCTAAAGCTTTCTGAACGCTTTGGAGTGTCGATCAGAGGCTTAAAACGGAAAAACTCAAAAGCGAGTTTGCACCACCAGCGGGCCGTTCCAGATTCGGGTGAACCCCCACAGGCGCCTTGCTGACAACCTCCAGGGAATCACAGGTGCGGCGCACTACTCCACATCAGCAGGTGCCAAACCCTATGCCCTGGGCCTTCAGATAACGGCGGTAAGCGGCGCTCAACCGGTCAGCCGCGCTCATGGCCTCGCCTCCGCTCACAGGTAACGTCTTGGGCTGCTGGCTTTCCAGCACCGGTTGGTCCTGGGCAAAGATGGCGACCTGGAAGTCCCGAAGAGTCTCGGCAGGCGTCTCGGTGTCGGTCGTGTACTGCGCAAACCACAGCCGGCACGACTCCGGCGTCACAGGGCAGGCCCAGATCACATAGCTGTCCTGCGGCCCGCCGGCTTCGCCCCGCTTGGTGAGCAAGGCGGCGTAGGGGTTCAGCACCTCGTAGCGGTAGTCCACCCACTCGCCCTGGGCGGCAGACGCGGTGGCTCGCGGTTGCCAGGCGCGGTAATGCTCGATGACGGGTCGTCCGTCAGGGGTGTGCGAGACCTCATGGTCCGGCACCTCGGGGTGCGCAGCATCCCCCAGCCAACCTTCATGCACGAAGGCGAAGTGCGAGGTGTCGAGAAAGTTCTCCACGGCTCGGGGCGCACTGGTCGCCACATCGAAGGGGCCGTAGATCAGGCGTCTTTCAGGCAGGAAAGACAAGTCGGGTGGCGCGCGACTGGCCGCCCCCGCATCGGCCCACAGCAAGCCGTGCGCCTCGAGCAGCGGCAAGCGCCGTGCAGCGCTGGAATGCGGCGGCTGGAAGCCCGGCAGCGCCGGCACCTCGACGCAGCGCCCATCGGGCGCAAACCGCCAGCCGTGGTACGGGCACTGCAGGCCCGCAGGCCCCACCCGCCCCATCGACAGGCGAGCGCCGCGGTGGGGGCAGCGGTCGGCCAGCAGAGCAGGCGTGCCGTCAGCCGCGCGCCACAGCACGCAGGCTTCACCGAGGAGCTTGAGCGCCTGCGGGCTGCTGGTCGGCTCATCGACCAGCGCCACGGGCCACCACCAAGCGTGTTCGGGGGTCATCTTGGCACCTCCTGACGTGAAAACGCCGCCGGGCACGGCGTGCGCGGCGGCGTGATCACCAGCAGACTCAGGTCACTTGCCGGCGGGCACCTTGCCCTCGACGCCCTTCACGTAGAAGTCGACCTTGTCCTTCCAGTCCTGAGAGGCCTTCTCGCCCTTGGGCAGACGCTCCTTGCCGTCGTTGTCAACGACCGGGCCGGTGAACGGATCGATCGCGCCGGACTTGATGCCATCCAGCGTCTCCTGGGCCTTCTTGCGGATGGGCTCGGGGATGACTTCGTTCATCTTGATGACGTCGTTCGTCCCTTCAGGCTTGCCCCAGATGGTGCGCTGCTCGCCCTTCCACGTGCCGTCCATGACTTCCTTGACGGACTTCTTGTAGTACGGACCCCAGTCCACGATGTTGCTGGCCAGGTGGGCCTTGGGTGCGAAGGCGCTCATGTCGCTGTCCCAACCGAAGGCGAACTTGCCGTTCTTCTCGGCCGTCTGCAGCACGGCGGTGGAATCGGTATTCTGCAGCAGCACGTCGGCTCCCTTGTTGATGAGCTCCTGCGCGGCAGCGCCTTCCTTCTCGGGGTCGAACCAGGTGTTGACCCAGACCACGCGGGTGCGGATCTTCGGGTTGACGCTTTGCGCGCCCAGCGTGAAGGCGTTGATGTTGCGCAACACCTCTGGGATCGGGAAGCTGGCCACGAAGCCCAGGGTGTTGGTCTTGGTCATGCCGCCGGCGATGATGCCGCTGACGTAGGCGTCGTGATAGAAGCGCGAGTCGTAGACGCGCATGTTGGGCGCCGTCTTGTAGCCGGTGGCGTGCTCGAACTTGACATCGGGGAACTCACCCGCCACCTTCAGCATGGCGTCCATGTAGCCGAAGCTGGTGGCGAAGATCAGCTTGTTGCCCTGACTCGCCAGATCGCGCATCACCCGCTCGCCGTCGGCGTAAGACACCTTCTCCACGAAAGTGGTCTTGACCTTGTCGCCGAACTCGGCCTCGACGGCCTTGCGGCCCTGGTCGTGCGCGAAGGTCCAGCCGGCGTCACCCACCGGGCCGATGTACACCCAGGCAGCCTTGAGCGCGGGCGCGGGAGCGGGCGCCGATGCGGCCTTGGCCGCAGGCGCAGCCTCCTCCTTCTTGCCGCAGCCGACAAGCGCGGCAGTGGCGGCCAGTCCTGCCACGGCAAATGCGCGGCGGCTCAAGGTTCGGACATTCCACGGGTTCATCGGTTCGATCTCCTGAGGGGGTGGGTTAAGACAAGAACAGCAGATTATGAGCCGGGCCTAAAAGGCTTACCCAGCGAAGCGGGCATGTTCAGGCGGATGAAGGCGGCGTTGCGGCTGATCAGCGCCAGCACCACGACCGTGGCCACGTACGGCAGCATGGTCAGCAGGTGGCTGGAAATCTGCACGCCCTGGGCCTGGAGATTCAGCTGCAACACCGTCACCCCGCCAAACAAGTAAGCACCAAGCAAGGCGCGTGCCGGCCGCCAGGTGGCGAACACCGTGAGGGCCAACGCGATCCACCCGCGCCCTGCCGTCAGGCCCTCCACCCACAGCGGCGCCGTCACCAGCGAGACATAGGCACCTGCCAGTCCGCAAAGCGCCCCGCCCACGCAAACGGCGGCCAGGCGGATCAGCCGCACCGGATAACCCAGCGCGTGTGCCGGCTCGGGGTTCTCGCCAATGGCCCGCAACAGGAGACCCGCCCGTGTGCGGTAGAGAAACCAGGCGATCACCACCGTCAGGCCGATGGCCACGTAGACCATGGGGTGGTGGCTGAAGAGCGCCGGCCCGACAAACGGCAGATCAGACAGCACGGGCACCGCATGGGCCTCACGCGCCGACAGCGTGCGCCCCACCATGGACACCCCGAGGAAGGCCGACACGCCATAGCCGAACAGGCTGAGCGCCAGCCCGGTGGCGTACTGGTTGGTGTTGAGGAAGATGACGAGCAGCCCGAAGACCGCTGCCAATGCCGCGCCGGCCAGCGCGGCGGCAGCGAAGCCCAGCGTGTCGCTGCCGGTGGTGAAGGCCACCGCAAAGCCTGCCACTGCAGCCACCAGCATCATCCCTTCGGCGCCAAGGTTCAGCACCCCTGCCCGCTCGTTGATGAGCAGGCCGAGTGCGGCCAGCGCCAGCGTCGTGCCGCTGGCCAGCGCTGTGTTGATGAGGAGCGCGGTCTCGTTCATGCAGCAGCCCCCATGGCGCGGCCCCAGCGCACCCGCTGGTCAATGAAAGTGTCACAGGCCAGCAGGATCAGCAGCAGCAGCCCCTGCAGCACGCTGGCCATGGCATTGGGAAGGCCCAGGCGTGACTGCGCGAGTTCACCACCGATCAGCATCACCGACAGCAGCACGCCGCCCGCCACGATGCCCAGCGGATGCAGACGCCCGACGAAGCAGACGATGATGGCAGTGAAGCCCAGCCCCGTGGACAGGTAGGGCGTGACTTGGCGGATCGGCCCGGCCACCTCCATGGCCCCGGCCATCCCCGCCAGCGCGCCAGACAACAGCAGCGAGGTCCACACCGCGCCGCGCGCCGAGAAGCCGGCGTAACGTGCGGCAGCAGGAGCCAGCCCGCCCACCTGCAGCTGGAAGCCGCGGAAGGTGCGGAAGAGAAACAGCATGGCCATCACCGCCAGCACGAGAGAGATGATGAAGCCAATGTGCAGGCGCGTGCGCTCCAGCAGCGGGGGCAGGTGCAGGCTCGCATGGAACAGCGCCGTCTGCGGCATGTTGAAGCCCTTCGGGTCCTTCCAAGGGCCGAAGACCAGCGCGTTGATGATCTGCTGGGCCACGTAGACCAGCATGAGGCTGACCAGAATCTCGTTGGCGTTGAACCGGTCGCGCAGCAGCGCCACCAGCGCAGCCCAGAGCAGCCCACCCAGCATGCCGGCCACGAGCACGAGCGGGATCCCGACGATCTTGGGCAGCACGATCCCCTGGGTCGTCAGCCACAGCGCCATGCCACCGCCCCCCACACACCCGAGCAGGAACTGCCCTTCCGCCCCAATGTTCCACACGTTGGCGCGGTAGCACACTGCCAGGCCGACCGCGATCACGATCAACGGCGTGGCCTTGAGCAGCACCTCGCTGATCTGCCGCCGGTTCGACAAGGGCTCGATGAAGATGACCCGCAGGCCGCTGACCGGGTCCTTGCCCAGCCCGACCAGGATGAGCGCGGCCACCAGGGCCGTGAGAAGCAGGGCGATGACGGGCGAGGCAAGCGTCATGACCTGCGAGGGGACCGGACGCGCTTCAAGCCGCAGCATGCGACGCTCCCGCTGCTGGCTCTGCCCACAACCCGGACATCCACGACCCGATGCGCTCGACCGTCGCCTCGGCCACGGGCAGCGCCGGTGAGAGGCGACCCCGGGCGATGACCACCATCCGGTCGCTGATCTCGAACAGTTCGTCCAGTTCCTCGCTCACCACGAGGATGGCGCAGCCGGCGTCACGCAGGGCGAGCAACTCACGCCGGATCAGCGCGGCCGCACCGACGTCCACACCCCAGGTGGGTTGAGACACCACGAGGCAGCTCGGCCGCGCGTCGATCTCGCGCCCGACGATGAACTTCTGCAAGTTGCCGCCCGACAGGGACTTCGCCGGCGCTTGGGGCCCGCCGGCCTTGACCTGGAAGCGATCGATGATGCGCTCGGCCAGACCGCGCACCGCCGCGGTGCGCAACCAACCCTGGGGATTCACCGACTCGGTGCGTGTCAGCAAGGTGTTGGCGGCCAGCGTGAGCGTGGGCACCGCACCGCGTCCCAACCGCTCTTCAGGGACGAAGTGCAAGCCCGCGGCGCGCCGCTGCCGTGGCGACCGCCTGCCCACCGACGCGCCGGCCAGGGTGATGGCCGCGGCAGGCGCCCGAGGGTCTTCGCCCGATAGCGCGGCGAGCAGCTCCTGCTGCCCATTGCCCGAGATACCAGCCACGCCCAGGATCTCGCCCGAGTGGACCTCCAGCGAGATGCCGTGCAGGTCGACGCCAAAAGGGTCCTGGCGCGGCAGGTCCAACCCATGGACGCCAAGCACCACCGGCCCGGCCTCGCGCGGCTGGTGCTGCAGCGGTGGCGGCTCCTCGCCGATCATCAGGCGCGAGAGACTGGCGTTCGTCTCCTGGGTGGGATCGACTTCGCCGGTCACACGGCCGCCGCGCATCACCGTGCAGTGGTGACACAGAGCCCGGATCTCGTCGAGCTTGTGGCTGATGTAGAGGATGGAGCAGCCCTTTTCCGCCAGCTGACGCAGCGTGGCAAAGAGCTTGTCCACCGCTTGCGGTGTGAGCACCGAGGTCGGCTCGTCCAGGATAAGGAGCTGCGGGTCTGTGAGCAGGGCGCGGATGATCTCCACGCGCTGCCGCTCGCCCACGCTGAGCGTGTGCACGGGGCGCGCAGGCTCGACCTCCAGGCCGTAGGCGGCCGAGACCTCGCCAATGCGCCGCGTGACGTCGGCCAGCGCCCAGGCCTTGTCCAGGCCCAGCCAGACGTTCTCGGCCACGGTGAGCGTGTCGAACAGGCTGAAATGCTGGTACACCATGCTGATGCCCAGCGCGCGGGCCGCGGCCGGGTTGGCCACCTGCACGGCCTCGCCGTTCCAGCGCATGGTGCCCTCGTCAGGCCGCACCGCTCCGTAGATGATCTTCATCAGCGTGCTCTTGCCGGCGCCGTTTTCGCCCAGCACGGCGTGGATCTCGCCGGGCTTGACGCGCAGGCTCACCCGGTCGTTCGCTTTGACGGCCGGGTACTGCTTGCTGATGTGCTCAAGCTCGAGGCGGTACATGCATGAAACTTCGCAGGCCAAGCGGCCAGGGGGCGGCAGGCGCCTCACGCTCGCAGCAGGCGAGCAGAACGCGCAACACGCTGAAGGTTAACCGCTGACGAATCCGCCCGGAGCGCCCGGGGCATGAAAGTCTCTGAAGTCCTGCAGAGCACCGGCCACCCGGACCTCCACGAGATCGCCCTCCCCGGCCAGCGTCATCCAGGCAAACAGCCGGTCATGCAGGCTGCGCGCAGCCTCCTGGCGGCGCTGCGCCAAGGGCGTGGAAGCCCAGCGCCAGACGCACACATCCGCCGTGGCCCCGGGGTCACAGCTGCCAATTTCGTGTGACAGCCGCAGCGCCTGCGCGGCCCCGCGGGTGACGGCATGCAGCAGCGCGAAGGCCGTGACGCGGCGCCCGGCGCTCGCCTGCACCTGGTAGGCATCGAGCATGGCGCGGCGCATGTCCAGGCTGGTGCCGCCGCCCACGTCGGTGGCCAACCCCACCCGCACCCCAGCCCCTTGTGCTGCCGGCCAGTCAAAGGTGCCGCTGCCCAGGAAGAGGTTGGAGCTGGGGCAAAACGCGATCGCTCCGCCCGTGGCGGCGAGACGAGCACGGTCATCGTCATCCAGCCAGATGCCATGAGCCAGCACGCTGCGCTCCCCGAGCAAGCCGTGGCGCTCGTAGACGTCCAGGTAGCTGCGCGACTGCGGAAACAACTCCCGCACCCAGCGCACCTCGTCGAGGTTCTCGGCCACATGGGTTTGCAGGTACAGGCCCGGCGCACTGCGCAGCAGCTCGCCAGCAAGGCCGAGTTGGGCGGGGCTGGAGGTGGGTGCAAAGCGGGGCGTGACGGCGTAGGCCAGACGGCCGCGTCCATGCCAACGGGCCATCTGGTCGGCGCAAATGCGCCCTGCCGCGTGCACGTCCTGTGGGTCGTCGCACAAGGCCGCGGGTGCGTGGCGGTCCATCAGCACCTTGCCCGCCACCAGCCGCATGCCCCGCGCCAGGGCGGACTCGAACAAGGCGTCCACGGACACGGCATGCACAGTTGGAAAGACACAGGCCGTGGTGGTGCCCCGCGCCAGCAGAGAGTCCACGAACAACGCCGAGATGCGGCGTGCATGGGCCGGGTCCGCCATGCGCTGCTCGGCCGGAAAGGTGTGGGTCTGCAACCAATCGAGCAATTGGGTGCCCCAGGCGCCCATCACGTCGATCTGCGCGCTGTGCACGTGCGTGTCGATGAAGCCGGGCATCACCAAATGACCCCGATGGTCCACCCGGGTCCACTCCGGGCCCGGATCCTGCGGCTGCGCCCCCACGATGCAGCCATCCTCGATCAGCAGCCAATGGTCCGGCCGAAAGCGCACCAATGCACCCGCGGCTTCATCGTCCGGCCGCTGCAGGGGCACCTCACCCGTGAAGTCGAGCAGGTCGCCCCGCAAGGCAAGACGTGACACCGCGCGCGGGGGCGCCTGCGCGGCGGCGGGGGGTGGAGGAATCTTCATGGGAGCGAAGCCTATCTTGTCCACGCGGCGTTCGGCGGGCCCCTCGGGTTGCCCCGCGCATTCGCTTCAAAGTCCGCCCTGGACGCGCGGGTGTATGAGGGCGCGCTCAGCGCAGGCTCGCCAGGCTGGTGTATCGTCAACTCGAGCGGGCTTCTTACGTGCCCCCAACCGCGGTGACCGCGCATGCGAGACACCCTGGCTGCCCCAACCCAACCTGCACCGCTACCTTGCCTGCCATGCCATCTGCCACTCGCCCGATCCGATTCGTCCACCGGGGCCGGGTTCAGGAGGTGTCAGGCGCGGCCCCCACCCGCACGGTGCTGGAGTGGCTGCGCGAGGACGCGCGCTGCACCGGCACCAAGGAGGGCTGCGCCGAGGGCGATTGCGGCGCTTGCACGGTGATCGTGGCCTCGGCAAATAACGCCGGACCTGAAGGCGTGGAGCTGAAGACGGTCAACGCCTGCATCCAGTTTCTGCCCACGCTGGACGGGCGGGCGCTGATCACGGTGGAAGACCTGGCCTCCTGTGCGACCGGACCCGTGATACAGGTAAATGA
>CAYSOD010000050.1:3458-13723 GCA_964432385.1 uncultured Rubrivivax sp. | reverse complement strand
AAAACACGGCGCACAGCGTGAGCAGGCTCATTGACTGCTGCAGCGCGGCAAAGGTGTCGGCGTAGCGCGTGCTGCGCACCTGGCGGCGGCGCATCTCCACAAAGTTGTCGCGCCAGCGGAGAAAGGCCCGCCGCTCGGCCGCGAACATGCGGATGGGCAGCATGTTGCCGATCACTTCGTACACGATGGTCAGCACGTTGGCCGTCATCGCCTCGCCCTCGGAGTAGGCCTGTTTGCTCATCTTGCCCAGCGTGTAGGCCATGGCCAGGCTCGCGGCCGCCACCCCCAGCACCGCTGCTGCCCCGAGCGGGAAGTAGAAGGCCAGCACGCTCAGCCCGATCAGCAGGGTGATGACGTCCATCACAGCCTTGACGATCATCCGCAGCGCCGAGCGGCGCGCGCCTTCCAGCGAGGTGAAGCGGCGCATCAGGTCGGCCTTGTTCATGCTGGAGAAAAAGCGCATTGGCAGGCGGAACAAGCGCTCCAGGAAGGCCGCCTGCAGGTCGGTGCCAGCGGCACCTTCCAGCCTTTGCACCACCATCTCGCTGGTGTAGCGCAGCGCCAGCATCACCAGGTTGCTGGCCACCACCACCGCCACCACCGCCCACACCAGCACCTCGTTGCGGTGCGGCACGGCGTGGTCGATGACCAGCCCGCTGGCCACCGGCACGGCGTAGGTCAGCAGGGCGATCAGCACCGTGAAGATCAGGTACACCGCCACCTCGAAGCGGTAGGGCTTCAGGCCCAGGGTCAGCAGGTCCTGAAAGCTCACCGCCTTGTCTGGCACGCTCGGGTATAGCGCCGTGGCCTGCGCGTCCAGGCCCTGTGCCACCTTGCGGGTCAGCGGCTTGAAGCCCACCGTGTAGCCGTGCGTGGCGTACTCCATGGCCGCGCTGCCATGGCAGGGGCGCAGCAGCACCACCTGGCCGGTGGCCGTCTCGCGTGCCACCAGCGTGCCGTGGTCCTGCTCCCACCAGGGGCCGCTGAGCACCACCTCGCGGGCGTTCATGCCCAGGGCGAAGGCCGTGTCCGCGGCCGGGGCATCAGGGCGCACTGCACCGCGCACCGGGTTGCCCGTCAGCCCCATGGCCTTGGCCGCCGCCTGGCAGGCGGCGAACACGTCGCCTTGCGGGTGCTTGCGGGTGGACTGCCGCACATCGCTGGCCAGCAGCGCGTCGAACTGCGCCAGCGTCTCCTCCACCGAAGGCAGGCCGGTTGGGGCCCGGCTGGCTGTCGATTCGCTCGTGCTCATACCACTGCTCCCTGGGAGGCGGCCACCAGCCGCGCGTACAGGCCGCCCTGGGCCATCAGTTCGTCGTGTGAGCCTGCCTCCTTGATGCGGCCGGCGTCCATCGCGACGATGCGCTCGGCCAGCTGCATGGTGGCAATGCGGTGGGTGGCAAAGATCAGCGTGCCCGCGCTGGCGCGCAGGTTCTGCAGGATGGCCGCCTCGTTGCGACCGTCCAGCGCTGAGGTGGCCTCGTCCAGGATCAGCACCCGAGGCTTGCGCACCACCGCGCGCGCCAGCGCTAGGCGCTGCTTCTGCCCGCCGCTGAGGTCGGCCCCGCCCTCCTTGAGGCGGCCCCGGTAGCCGCCCGGGCGCTGCATGATCTCGTCGTGGATCATGCAGACCTTGCAGGCTTCTACTGCCATCTCCTCGGTGATGTCCGGGTCCCACAGGCTGAGGTTGTCCATCACCGTGCCCTCCAGGATCTGGTCTTTCTGCGGCACGAAGGCCACCACCGAGCTGAACTCTGACGGCTCGATCTCGCGCACCGGCACGCCGCCCACCTTGACCTCGCCGGCCGTGGGCGTCAGCACGCGGGCGGCCACGCCCAGCAGCGTGGACTTGCCGCTGCCTACCGAGCCCACCAGCCCCACAAAGCTGCCCTCGGGCACGGCGAGCGACACGCCCTTGAGCACCGGGTTGCCGCCGCCATAGTCAAAGCTCACCGCGTTGATGGCCAGATCGCCAGCGGCAGGCGGCGCCTGCACCGCCTCGGGCGCGGGCTCTGGGGGCACCTGCAGCAGGTCGTTCACCCGGTCGAAGCTGCCGCCTGAGGCCCCAATCTGCGCCCAGCCCGCGACGATCTGGTTGAAGGGCGACAGCAGGATGCCGGCCATGGCGGTGTAGGCCACGAACACGCCAATGGAAAAGCGCCCCTGCACCACCTCCAGCGCCGACAGGCCGGTGACCAAGGCCATCAGGATGCCCGTCACCGCGCCTGGCAGGCTCGACAGCAGCGCCGAGAACGGCGCGTTGCCCTGCTCGGCGTTGACCACCGCGATGTGGCGCTCCAGCACCCGCTGCGCCATCGGCGCCGAGGCGCCCGAGGCGCGCGTGTGCTCGATCAGCGTGAAGGCGTTGAGCAGTTGCGACTCGTAGCGCCCGCGCTCCAGCGCCAGGCGGCGGTTCATCACCGTGGTGCGCTGGGTGATCCAGCCCGACAGCAGCGCGTGGCCCGCCAGCAGTGCGAAGGTCATCGCCGTCAGCACTGGGCTGTACGCGGCCATGGTCAGCCCCACCACCAGCACCTGCATGGCCGAGGCGATCATGCCCACCATCGCTCCTGAGACGGCACCGGCCACCTGGTCGGCCAGCATCACCCGCCCGCCGATCTCACCACCAAAGCGCCGTGCAAAGTAGTCCAGCGGCACCACGAACATCTTGTTGACGATGCGTGTGGCCAGGCCCAGGGCCAGCCAGGTCTGCAGCTTCAGGGTGCCGGCGCGCTGCATCCACTGCACCGGCCCGAGCAGCAGGCCGAACAGGCCGATGCCCACCATGAACCACAGCTTCCAGCTGTCCACCCCTTTCTTGATGAGCACGTAGTCGATGAACACCGAGGTCAGCGCCGGTACCAACGCCATCAGCACCGCCATGCCGAAGCTCACCAGCGTGATGGCGGCGATGGCCCGGCCGGTGCCCCGGGCTGCGCGTATGACCTCGCGCACTACCGAGGGCCGGCTGCCGCGGCGCTCGAAGCCCTCGCCAGGCTCCATGCACAGCGTCACGCCGCAGTAGCCCGCCTCCAGGTCGGCCATGCGCAGGCGGCGCCGGCCCACCGCCGGATCCACCACTACCACGGAGTCGCCGCGCACGCTCTCCAGCACCACAAAGTGATTGAAGTTCCAGAACAGGATCTGCGGCATGGGCAGCCGGGCCAGTTCTGCCGCCGTCACCCCGAAGCCCTTGACCTTCAAGCCCACCTGTTTGGCCGCGCGGGCCAGTGAGCCGGCCGAGATGCCGTCGCGCGTGGCGCCGCAGATGCCGCGCAGTCGGTCCATCGACTCCCAGCGCCCGAAGCTCGCCAGTACCATGCCCAGGCAGCAGGTGCCGCACTCGGTGGCCTCGAACTGCAGGATCTCGGGTACTTTGGCGCCACCCAGGCGGCGGCGCAGGCGGGCCCCTGCCTCGCTGAATGAGGCCACGAGCGATCCCATCACTTGGTGCTTCCCGCTGCGGGCTTGCCCTGCACCCACTCCTGGGCGTTGACCCATGCGCTCTCGCTCAGGCGCTTGACCGCTGGCAGCAGCAGATAAAGGATGCGCGGCTGGTTGTAGACCACCCAGCCTGAGACGATGGTCCCCGGCTCCATCAGCCGAGCCGGCCCGCGTGAGGAGGTCCAGGCCAGGCCGCTGGCGTTGCGCTCGTCCTGCGTGACCTGAACCGTCACCTTGTACGGCGCCTCGGCTTCGAACAGCTTGCGTACCAGCTTCTGGTTTTTGAACACGCGCAGCAGCACATCCTCATCAGCGGCCACGGTGCTGATGTCGGTCACCACGCTGTGGATGCGGCCGAACTCCTGCTCCTCGTAAATCAGCGGCAGCATCTGCGCCGGCATGCCCACGACGATCTTCTTGCCCTCCTGCGCGGGTACGAACACCACTGCCGTGGTGACGAGGTTGCGCCCGTTGTTCACGCTGCCTGCGGGCGTCACGGTGGCAATGCGCCGCTCGCGCGACACCGGCTGGTGCAGGTCCACCAGCAGGTCGGAGATCACGCCGTCATAAGGTGACACCACCACGGTCTCCAGCCCAGTGCGGTCCAGCAGGGCTTGCAACTGGCGCTCCTGCGAGCTGAGTTGCAGGCTCAGGTCCAGCTTCTCGCGTTTCTGGCGCTGCGCCAGCTCGGTGAAGTTGTTCTCCGCGTCCAGCAGTTGGCGACGGCTGACCGCAATCTGGTCTTCCACCTGCTCGCGCTCGGTCACCACGGGGTCGACTGCGCGCGAGGACAGAAAGCCCTTGGCGATGAGGTCGCGGTTGCCCTCGTTCGTCTTGTCCAGGCGCGCCAGGCGCAGGCGCAGCGCCGCATCACGCTGGCGGGCCTCGGCCCGGTGCTGAGTCAATGCGTCGCGCGACAGCGCCAGGCTCTCAACGTGGAAGGCCTCCAGGCGCTGCGCCTTGTGCTTCAGGTCGCGCACCAGCGTGCGCAGCGTCTCGATCTCGTTGTCCAGCCGCGGAATGCTGATGCGGGCGATTTCCTGGCCCCGGCGCACGGGGCTGCCCACCTTCACCAGAAAGGCCTCCAGCCGCCCGTCGGTCTCCGGCATGATGGCGTAGCTCACCACCTCGGTGTCGCTCATCAGCACACCCTGCCCGTTGACCACCACGGGCACGCGCACCATGAAGGCGCCCACCATCAGCGCCACCACCGCGGCCACGAACAACCAAGCCGTGGCCACATAGGCCGGGCTCACGATGTTCAGCGCGCGGGCCGATTCCTTGGCGGGTGTCTTCGCAAGTTCAGTCATGGGCTTGGGTGGGGTGAGTGTCGTCGCGGTAGGGGGTCTGCACGGAGCCGAACTCGTAGTGCCCGGGTGACAGCACCCGGGCCGGGTCGAGCGCTGCTTTCAGGGCCGACAGGACGGCCACCGTGTCGTCGGCCGGGGCCGGCAGACGGCCTTGCGCGGGTAGCGCCAGGCGGAAGGGGTAGTGGCCCTGGGTGATGAGCAAGTCCAGCACCGCGTTGTGGCAGGCCAGGGCGCGGGCGTCTTCGCCGGGCGCCTCCCGGTCATACATCAGCGCGATGTAAACCAGCAGCGTGCGGTGTGCGTCGATGTGCATGCCCAGGTTGGGCTCCAGGCCGTGCTGCCGGATCAGCGCCTCCACCTGGGCCAGCGCCTGCACCGCGGGCGTGCCCTGTAGCGGCAGCACCGGGCAGATGAACAGCACGCCGCAGCCGTCGCGGTCGGGGTCGGGGCTGTCAGGGGGGGCGGGCACGGGCACGCGCTTGCGCCAGTAGGTGCTGGCCAGGTTCTGGTTGCTGGGCACGCCCATGAACAGGCTCGCCGCCAGCTCCGGGCCGTGCGTGTCGGTGTCAAAGACCGCCACCTTCGCCCAGGGCTGCAGGGCTGCCAGCACCAGCTCGCGCGTGGCCTGGCCCAGGGCGCGGCTGGCCGCGTAGTGCGCGCCGCTGCCCTGCCAGGGCGGGACGCCCAGGGCCTCGGGGCGCAGTGCGGCGGGCGCATTGGGGGCGTCCCAGGGGTAGCGGCGTTGCCGGGCGATGAACTTGATGTGGTTCCAGAACGTGAAGCCCGCTTCGCCCAGCGCTCCTTGCTGCCCCAGGCGCCGCAGCGCATCCAGGGCCCCGGCCAGGGCGCCGTCGTTGGCCATGTCCAGCGTGAAAACCTGCAAGAAGGCCGGGCGCGGGGCCAGCCAGAAGGTCATGCGCGTGACCACGCCGAGGCTGGACTGCGCGAACAGCCCGTCCATCCCCGGGCCCACGCCGGCGCGGTGCACGGGCGTGGCCAGCGCCCCGGGCCAGCGGCCCAGGCCGGTCTCGATGCGCCGGCCGTCGGCCAGCACCACCTCCATGGCGGCAGCATGTTCGGCGCGCTGGCGCAAGGGGCCCACGCCGTCGCCGCGCTCCAGCGCGTTGCCAATCAGGCTGGCGTCGGCCGCCCCGCCAATCACAGCGCAGAACAGATTGGAGCCGCGCTCGCGCAGAAAGTCATGCACCTGTCGGAACGTTACCGCCGGCTCCACGGTGATGCAGGCCAGGTCTTCGTCAAAAGCCAGGATGCGGTTCATCCGGCCCAGATCCAACAGCACCGCGCCGTCCACCGGCGGCACGCGCGAGCCCAGGCCCCAGTTGCGTCCGCGGCTCACCGGGTGCACGGGCACGCCGTGGGCGGTGGCCACGCGCAGGCAGGCCTGCACCTGGGCGGTGCCGGCCGGGCGCAGCATGGCCGCCACACCCGCGTGAGTGGCAAAGGTGGCGGTACCCGCCCGCCGCAGGGCCGGCGGGTCCACCACCACCTGTTCGTCGCCCAGCGCGGTGCGCCAAGCGGCCAGCGCTTCAGGCGGTAGTGGTTTCAACGGCGGGCCTGGGCGCCCTGACCATCTTCATGCCCATGGCCCCGCCAGGGGTGAGCATGTCGGCCACGAAGTTCAGCTGCACGATCTGCCCGTGCTCGCCCAGCTCCAGCCAGAGGGCGGCTTCCACCACCACCTCCTTGCGCGGGTCGATCTTGGGCGTGATGCGCAGGTCGTGCTTCTTCTTGGTCAGCACCACCCGCGCGCAGGCCGCGCGGCCCTCTTCCATCACCGCCACCAGCGTGGCCGTGCCGCCCGCGGCAAAGGCAAAGGCCTCGGCAAAGCGCTTGATCGTCTCGGGCTTGTTCAGTCCGTAGCGCGGCGACACGGCGCCTTGCACATCTTCGGCCAGGTGGATGAGCAAGAAGCCCTTGAAGACGGTGCCATTGGTGGCCGCGGCCACCAGCTGCTTGAGCAGGGCCTTGGGGCCTGAGTTCGGGCCGATGCCGGCCGATGTTTGTTGCGTGCTCATGCTTGAGCCTCCTCGGTGCTGGGTGTGGGGGCGCCTGCCGGTGCCCACTGGTAACCGCGCTGCAGCATCTGGCCCACGATGTCGCTGTAGACGCGGTTCTTGATGATCTGGCCTTCGGGCGTGAAGTGGGTCCAGGACATGCCGGGGATGACCACCGTCTTCTCGGCTGAGTCTTCACCGTCGGCACCCGCTCTCACCGTGGCCGACAGCACCCACTGCGTGCATACGACATCACCTTCGCTGATCTGGCGCTGCAACTGGATGACCACATTGCGGTGCACCTTGTGGAACTGGGCGAGCTTGGCCTGCAGGCCGGCCACGCCCTGGGCGGTGGCTTGCGGGCGCTCCACCTCCTCGAAGGCGGGGTCCAGGATGCCGGCCAGCGGGCTGGCCACCCCAGTGGTGCGGGCGTTGAGCAGGGCAAAGGCCCGTTGTTGGTGTTCATTCATGATGAGGGTTCCGTTACAAGTTTGGGGTGGGCGGGTTCAGTCTGGGGCTTACCACGATGAGAACCAATTGGCGACCGCATTGGCGGCGGTTGTCACACCCGAGGCGACGGTGTTCGCGACCGACGTCACACCGGAAGCAATGGTGTTTGCCACGGACGTCACACCGGAGGCGATGGTATTGGCCACCGAAGTAATGGCCTTGCCAGCGTCCTTGGCAAAGTTCTCGATGGCCTTGCCCGCGTCGCTCAGGGCATTGGCCACGTCATCCTTGAAGAAGTTGGCCACATCATTCTCGAAGAAGTCGGCCACGTCGTTGGACAGCCAATCCCCCAGGTCCTCGAAGGCGTCGGCCACAGCGCCGAAGTCGATGTCGATGTTGAAGTCGATATCGATGCCCAGGAGCAGCGCCACCTCGCCCGAGAAGCCGAAGCTGAATACACCGTCCTCGAACGTGGCGTGGGCCTCGCCCTCAAAGCCCACCTGCAGCCCCACCGATACGCCGATGCCCGCCGTCACCGCGACGCCCGCAAATTCTGCGGTGCCGCTGGCCTCGGCCTTGGCGCCGGCACCCGCGAAGGCACCTACCTCCATCGCCACGCCCTTGTCGTTGAACTGGGCGTTGCCGATGGCCTTGGCTTCGGCGTACAGGCCGGCTTCGCCCTCGCCTGAGCCACCCAGCGAACCGTACTTCGCGCTGGCCTCGGCCTGCGCCATCAGCGAGGCCTCGGCGGCGACTTCCTGCACCACCTTCAGCCCGCTCTTGCCGGCGCTGAACTCCGCCTGGGCCAACACGCTGGCCAGCGCTTTTACTTCAGCAGCGCCATACAGGCTCAGGTCGCCCATCTCGATGCTGCCATCGGCCTTGACGCTGGCGGTGAATTCCGCCCCCGCCTTGCCCTTGATGGTGATGGAGTCCTTGGTCACCGTGATCGTGCCTTCGGCAAATGCGGTGGCGCTGGCCTCGGCCGAGGCGCTGGCCTTGAAGGTGGCGCTACCCACGGTGGTGGAGGTGGAGGTGCTGGTGCTGGCACTCCAGTTCACTGTGGCCGCAGCCGTGGCATCCACCAGCTTGTCGGACTGGGCGCTGCTCAGTGTCTTCAGGGCGGTGTCGGAGATGGCGGCGACCTGCGTGCCGCTGAGGCTCTTCAGCGCGCCATCTGAGAAGCTCTTGATCAAGCCGGCGTCGCCCAGCTTGTTGACCTGCAGCGCACTCAGCCCGTTAACCTGCTCGGCCGTCAGCGAGCTGATCGTGTCTTTCAGATCCACCACCTTCTCACCCAGGGCGTAGATCTGCAGCGCAGACAGGGCGCCCACCTGCGTCTTGTCCAGACTGCCCAGACCCTCCTTGCTCAAGGCCGCCACGCCCACACCAAGGGCCGAGATTTGCGAGGCGCTCAGCCGGTCGACCTGTTTGGCGTCCAGGCTGCCGATGGCGGCGTCGCTCAAGGCGGCCACCTTGTCGCCCAGCGCCGCGATTTGCTCGCCAGACAGCTGGTCGATCTGTTTGGCGTCCAGGCTCAGCACGGCCGCAGGCGAGAGCCCGGAGATGGCTGCATCCGTCAAGACTTTGAGGCCCGAGCCCGCAGCGCTCAATACGTCGAGTTGCGCCGGCGTGAGCCCCGCTGCCTGGGCTTTGTCCAGGCTGCCCAGAGCGTCACGCGCCAGGTGACCGACATCGCTGCCCAGTGCGGCGACCTGGTGCGCCAACAGGCCGTCCACCTGCTTGGCGTCCAGGCTGGCCACCGCGGCCGGGCTCAGGGCGGCGATGCGCTCGCCCAGGGCCGTCACCTGCACCGGCGTGAGGCTGTCGACCTTGGCGGCCGTCCAGCCGCCCAGCTGCGCGTCGGTCAGCGCGGCCACTTCCTTCTGGAAAGTCACCAGGGCCTTCTGCTCGGTGGACATGCCGGCGATGGTGGTCGCCGACAGGGCCGCCACCTGCGCCCCCTCCAGCCCGGCCAGCGCCTGCACCGAGAGGTTCTTCACCGCGGCGCCCAGCTCTACCACGGAGGCCGCCGGCAAGGCGTGCATCTGGGCGGCGGTCAGGTCCTTCATCTCGGTGCCCAGGCCCGCGATCGTGGCGGCCTTCAGGCTGGCAAAGGTTTCTGGCGCCAGGTACTGGGCCTTGTCGGCCGTGCCCATGGCATACAGCTGCGTGGCGCTCAAGCTCTTCACCTGCTCGGCGCTGAGGCTGGCCACTCCTTCGGGCGACAGCAGGTTGATGCGGGTGCCTAATGAGCTCACCTGCGAGGCCGTCAGGCCGTCCACCTGTTTGGCGTCCAGACTGAACATGGACGAGCCGTGGACGTTGGCGATCTTGCTGCCCAGCGCGGCCACCTGCGCTGCACTCAGCCCGTCCACCTGCTTGTCGCTCAGGCTCTCGATGGCACCCACCGAGAGCGAGCCTACCTTGGTGCCCAGGGCGCTGACCTGCCCTGGTGTGAGCGCGTCCACCTGGGTGGCAGTCAGCGCCGCCAGGGCGTCGGGCCGCAGGTTACCGATGTTGTTGCCCAGCTTGGTGATCTCGGCGGCGGTCAGCGAAGCCACTTCCGTTGCGTCGTAGCGCTCCATGACGGCCACGGGGTCCAGGAAGACCACCATGCTGCCCAGTCCCTTCATCCCGGCATTGGAAATGGCGCGCAGCTGGTCGCCATTCAGGCTGTGCAGGGCTGTGGGGTTGAGCTCCTTGAGCAGGTTGAGGCTGACCAGTTTGTCCAGGTGCGCTTTGGTCAGGCCGTTGGCCTGCTCACCGTTGAGCTGAGCCACCTCCTCGGCAGAAAGCTTGGCGATGTGGTCAGCTGTCAGCGCGCCTATGCCCACGGCAGACAGGCCAACGACCTGCTTGGCGTCCAGGCTTTCGAAGGCGCTGGCGCTCAGCTGCCCCACCTTGGCACCCAGCGCGTTGACCTGCTCCGCGCTCAGGCCGTCCACCTGTTTGGCGTCCAGGCTGGCAATGGCTGCGGGCGTGAGGGTGGCGATGTTGGCGCCCAGGGCGGTAACCTGGGCGGCGCTGAGGCCGTCGACCTGCG
>CAYSOD010000050.1:0-3358 GCA_964432385.1 uncultured Rubrivivax sp. | reverse complement strand
TGTTGGCGCCCAGGGCGGTAACCTGGGCGGCGCTGAGGCCGTCGACCTGCGTGGCGTCCAGGCTGGCGAGGGCGGCAGGGGCGAGACTGGCAATATTGGCGCCCAGCGCGGTGACCTGCGCTGCGGTCAGGCCGTCAACCTGCTTGGCGTCCAGGCTGGCAATGGCGGCGGGGGCAAAACTGGCGACGTTGGCGCCCAGCGCGGTGACCTGCGCGGCAGTCAGCCCGTCGACTTGGTTGGCATCCAGCCTGGCGATGGCTCCGGGCGCGAGGCTGGCGATGTTGCTGCCCAGGGCAGTGACTTGTGCGGCGCTGAGCCCGCCAACCTGCGTGGCGTGCAAGCTGGCGATGGCTCCGGGCGCGAGGCTGGCGATGTTGCTGCCCAGGGCAGTGACTTGCGCTGAGGTCAGGCCATCGACTTGTAGGGCGTCCAAGCTGGCAATGGCGGCGGGTGCAAGGCTTGCGATGTTGTTGCCCAGCGCGGTCACCTGCGCTTCGGTCAGGCCATCGACCTGCTTGGCATCCAGACTGGCGATGGCAGAAGGAATCAGGCTGCCGACTTTATTGCCCAGGGCAGTGAGCTGCGCCGCTGTCATCCCGTCGACCTGGGTGGCGTCCAGGCTGGCGACCGCGGTCGGATCAAGGTTGGCGATGTTGTTGCCCAGGGCGGTGATCTGTGCCGCGGTCAGTCCATCGACCTGGGTGGCGTCCAGGCTGGCCACGGCTGCACGGGCCAGGCTGGCCACGTTGTTGCCCAGGGCGGTGACCTGTGCCGCGGTCAGTCCATCGACCTGAGTGGCGTCCAGGCTGGCGAGGGCCGCAGGCGCGAGCTTGGTGATATTGTTGCCCAGGGCGGTAACCTGTGTCTTGGTCAGTCCATCGACTTGTGCACCGTCCAAGCTGGCGAGGGCCTCTGGCGCGAGCCTGGTAATGTTGTCCCCCAGGGCGGTGATCTGCGCTTTGGAGAGGCCGTCGACCTGCTTGGCGTCAAGGCTGGCGAGGGCGGCGGGCGTGAGGCTGCCGATGTTGCTGGCCAGAGCGGTGATCTGGTCGGCACTGAGTCCGTCGACCTGTTTTGCGTCCAGACTTGCAAGCGCGGCAGGCGTGAGGAAGGCCACGTTGTCGCGCAAGGCTGTGACTTGCCCTGCGGACAGCCCCCTGAGCTGCGCGGCGTCCAGGCTTTCAACGGCAGTGGCCCTGAGGTAGGCAACGTTGTTGCCCAGGGCGGTGATCTGCGCAGCAGTCAGCCCGTCGACCTGCTTGGCCTCTAGGCTGGTGATGACGGCAGGCGCAAGGCTTGCGACGTTGTTGCCCAGGGCGGTGATCTGCGCAGCACTGAGGCCACTTGCCTGCGAAGACTCCAGGCTGGCGATGGCGGTGGGCACGAGGCTGGCGATGTTGGCGCCCAGGGCAGTGATCTGCGCGGCGCTGAGGCCGTCGACTTGCTTGGCGTCCAGGCTGGCGAGAGCGGCGGGTGCGAGGCTGGCGATGTTGGCGCCCAGGGCAGTGACCTGCGCAGCGCTCAGGCCGTCGACTTGCTTGGCGTCAAGGCTGGCAAGTGCGGCAGGGGCCAGGGCGGCCACGTGGGCGCCCAGGGCAGTGACCTGCGCAGCGCTCAGGCCGTCCACCTGCTTGGCGTCCAGGCTGCCCAGGGCCTGGTCGTTGAGGAACTGCACCTTGTCGCCCAGGCCCGTGACCTGCTCGATGGTGAAGCTGTCCACCTCGGCAGCGGTGTAGGCTGCCAACTGGGCCTGGGTGGCATCCTCGGGCCGCACACTGGACCCCACACCGCCCACCACCTGGTCCAGCATGTCCAGGGAGAGTTCGGCCGGGCCGGCAGCGCCGGGGCTCTTGGGTTCAAGTGTCTTCTTGTTCATGTGCAGTCCAGTGGGTGTGTGTCGGAGAGGTGGCCTGTCGATGAGGCGACCTGGGCGGCTTCAATTGGGGTTGCACAGGCCCATGTGCGGCCCCTTCATCCATTGCGTTTGATCAACTCGGCGGGCAGACGAATGTCCCATCTTCCGGTAGGGTTGGCTATCCAAAATGCGAAAAAGGGCGAAGAAACTTCTTGGTGAAAACCCTGGTATCGAGGGTTTCAGGGCGCAGGGCGGCCCAGGCCGGTGCCGGGTGCGCCGGCTGGGTTGCGCTCTTGACAGTGCCGGTGGGGCTGACCTCATGCCGAGGCCGCACGCAGCGCATTGCGCGCTGCCGATCTATTGCCTGGGCTCAGGTGTTCGGGCTCGGGTGCCCGGCCTCAGCCTCCCAGGCTCAGGGCCAGGTGCTCAGGCTCATACCCTCGGGGTTTCAACGGCGGGCTGGGCGCCCTGACCACGTTCATGCCCATGCCCATGCCCATGCCGGGGGTGAGCATGTCGCCAATGCGTTTGAGTTGGACTAACTGGCCCGCCGCCCTGGTGCGGCCGTCGGCCGCTCAGCCCCGCGGCCCCAGGATCCATTGCCACAGGGTGGAGCCAGCCACTTTGGGCAGCAGCCAGAAGTAGGCGATGACCACAGCAAACAGCACGAGGGCGGGCACGCCCTTGAGCTTGAAGCCACCGTCGGTGGAGTGGCCCGTGAACTTGGAGATGACGTAGCCTGCAGCGATGAAGATGGTGACGAAGTCGAGCAGGGCGGCCAGGACCTTCGTGAAGGTGGACATTTCTGGCGTGGGCATGGTGTGGTCTCCGTTCAAGTGGGTGCCAGTGCACAAAGTCCGCAAGTGTGGGGCAGTGCGATGGGGCCATGCTGTGGCCGGTCAGTCGCCTGACCTTTTCACTTTTTAGAATTACCGCAGTTACAAGCGAGTTTCACCCATCACACTGACCGACCCAAAGGATACGCCCATGCCACTCGTTTCCATGCGCCAGCTGCTCGACCATGCCGCCGAAAACGGCTACGGCATCCCGGCCTTCAACGTCAACAACCTGGAGCAGGTGCAGGCCGTGATGACGGCGGCAGACGAGGTGGGGGCTCCGGTCATCCTGCAGGCCAGCGCCGGGGCGCGCAAGTACGCGGGCGAGCACTTCATCAAGCACCTGATCGCGGCGGCCTCCGAGGCCTGGCCGCACATTCCGCTGGTGATGCACCAGGACCACGGCACCAGCCCCAAGGTGTGCGAGGGCGCCATCGGCCTGGGCTTCGGCTCGGTGATGATGGACGGCTCGCTGATGGAAGACGGCAAGACGCCGGCGAGCTTCGATTACAACGTGGACGTCACCCGACGCGTGGTGGAGATGGCGCACCGCGTGGGCGTGACGGTGGAAGGCGAGCTCGGCTGCCTGGGCAACCTGGAAACGGGTGACGCCGGTGAGGAAGACGGCATCGGTGCCGAGGGCAAGCTGGACCACAGCCAGATGCTG
>CAYSOD010000049.1:11310-13898 GCA_964432385.1 uncultured Rubrivivax sp. | reverse complement strand
TCAACCAACTCGGCACAACCTCCCGAACCCTGAACATCGGCACCTTCAACAACACTGCCACCGGCGCCGTCAACATTCAGAGCAGCACGCTGGAGGTCAACTCAGGCTCGTTCACGCAATCAGGGGTGCTCTCCACAGCCAGTGGAACCACCTTCAGGCGCACCGCTGGTTTCACCAACACCGGCCTGATCACCGGCTCAGGCACCGTGGACGTCGGCACCAGCACCCTCACCAACCAAGGCACCTTTGCGCCGGGCGGAGCGGGCGCTCCGGGTCAGCTGAACGTGCTGGGTAACGTGAGCCTGACGGCATCTTCCAGAGTGCATATCCGGCTTGGCGGCACGCTGGCTGGCGCTGACCATGACGTCCTGTCGGTTTCCGGAAGCTTAGCCCTGGGCGGCACGCTCAACGCCAGCCTGATCAACGGCTTCCCCTCCGCCGCAGGGCAGACCTTTGATGTCCTGACCGCGGGTTCGGCACCCACGGGCACGTTTGCCGGTGCCAACCTGCCGTTCGGCTTTGCCTCAGGTGTCAGCAGCTCAAGCATTCGCCTGACCAGTTCAGGCCTGGTGTGCCTGGGCGTGTGCTGGGACGGAGGAGCTGGGCTTGGTGACACCAGTTGGTCCAACGCACTGAACTGGACGGGCGATGCGGTTCCGCTGTCTGGCAGCAACGTCTACGTGAACGCAGCAAGCGGCACCAACGTGACGCTGGGCAGCGGCACATACTCCGTTGCCAGCCTGACCATCGGAACCGGCAATGGGTTGGCGATCTCTGGCGGGTCGCTGGCAGTGTCGGGCAGCACCTCCCTGGCCGGTGGCCTGAGCCTGTCAAGCACCGGCACGGCCACGCTGGCAGGCGGCCTCAGCGGTGCAGGTTCGGTGTCAGTGGCGGGCGGCCGCCTGGATCTGGGCGCGCCCTCAAACATTGCGTCCTTGGCGCAGTCGGCAGGCCTCATCGTAGGCAGCCACGGCTTCAACGTCAGCAACTCTTTCAATCAGAGCGGCGGCGTGATGGATCTGGGGTCACTCGTCGCCACCCAGGCGGTTGGCACCCTGACGGTGGGAGGGGCCATCAGTGCCAGCGGATCCTTGAGCCTCACAGCCGCCGCAGGGCTCACCCTGAATCCGGGTTCCAGCCTCACGTCGACGGCCAACAGCGGGGACTCTGTCGTCCTGAAGACTGGCTCTGGCCCGTTCATCAACAACGCAGGATCAGCCGCCTTGGTCACGGCCGGCAGCGCGCGCTGGCTGGTTTACTCAGCCAATCCCGCAGCGGATACCGTAGGCGGGCTGCCAGCGGCCTTCAAGCAGTACAACGCAACGGGCACCACTGCGCCGCTTGGGCTGGGCAACGGCCTGCTGTACTCCGTGGCCCCGGTGGTGACCACCAGCCTTCAGGGCTCGGTGTCCAAGACTTATGACGCCACCAACGCCGCCACGCTCACGCAGGCCAATTTCGGCACCTTGTCAGGCGTTTTGCCAGGTGACACGGCTGCGCTGGGCGTGCCCGTTGCGGTCGGTGGTACGGTCTCCCCAGTTCCGGGGGAGCTGGGGGGCAGCGGCACCGGTGTGCCCGTAGGTGGGGTCATTCCTGGGGCGTTCGGTGCCACGGGCTCGCTGGGTGCGGCCGACGCAGGCGTCGGCAAGCCGGTCACGGTGTCTGGTCTGTCGGTCGTGGCCACGAGCGGTGGCATCCCTGTTTATGGCTACCAGATCGCCAGCAGCATCACCGCCAACATCGGCACCATCACGCCCGCCCCGCTGACCGTCACCGCCAACCCGTTCACCAAGACCTATGACGCAGCGGCCTACAGCGGCGGCAACGGCGTTACTTTCAGCGGTTTCGTGGGCGGCCAGGGGACTGCCGTGTTGGGCGGCAGCCTGGGCTACGGTGGCTCCAGCCAGGGCGCTATCAACGTCGGCACCTACAGCATCACACCCTTCGGGCTCACGAGCAGCAACTACACGCTGAGCTTCGTGGACGGCAGCCTGACCATCAACCCCGCTGTCATCACCGTACTGCCCATCACCGGCGCGCTCACCGGCAGCGTGAGCAAGGTGTATGACGGCACGACGGTGGGCACCCTCTCGCCTGGCAATTACGTGCTCAGCGGTTGGGCCGGCGCAGACGGGGCCACGGTGATCAAGACCACCGGCACTTACGACTCGGCTGCTGCGGGCGTGGGCAAGACGGTGACCGTCTCTTTGGCCTCGGCCGACTTCTCGCCCGTCGGCACGACCAACCTGACCAATTACACGCTACCCACCACCGTCTTCGGTGCAGTGGGGACGATCACGCCCAAGGTCCTGGCGGCTTCGGTGAGTGCGGCCAGCCGTGTCTACGACGGGACCACGGTGGCCACGGTGACGGGCGGCACGCTCAGCGGCGTCATTGGCGCCGACAGCGTCAGCTTGACCACAGGATCGGCCAGTTTTGCCGACAAGAACGTGGGCACGAACAAGACTGTCAGCGTGTCCAGCCTGGCGCTGAGCGGTGCTGCCGCAGGCAACTACACCCTGCTCAGCTCCACGGGCTCCACCACCGCCTCCATCACCCCCAGAACCCTCGAGGCCTCGGGCTTCTCC
>CAYSOD010000049.1:3768-11210 GCA_964432385.1 uncultured Rubrivivax sp. | reverse complement strand
CCTTCACCGACAAGAACGTCGGCTCCGCCAAGACCGTCAACCTCGCCGGCCTGTCCCTCTCAGGCAGCGATGCGCTGAATTACTCCCTGTCTGGTGCCCCCGGCGCGCTCACCGCCTCCATCACACCCAAGGCCGTCTCGGTGTCAGGCCTCACCGCGGCCTCCAAGGTCTATGACGCCACCACCGCGGCCTCGGTGTCCACGACTTCGGCGCTGTTCAACGGCCTGGTCACCGGCGACGCCTTGGGCGTGTCGGCCAGCGGCAGTTTTGCCGACAAGAACGTCGGCCAGGCCAAGACCGTCGCCCTGGTGGCCTCCCTCACCGGCGCCGACGCGCTGAACTACAGCCTGCAACCGGTGGGCTCCACCACCGCCTCCATCACCCCCAGAACCCTCGAGGCCTCGGGCTTCTCCGCCGCCTCCAAGGTCTACGACGCCACCACCGCAGCCACCCTCTCCGGCGGTGCCTTGCTTGGTGCGATCGCCGGCGACAGCGTCTCTTTCTCCGGCGCCAGCGGCACCTTCAGCGACAAGAACGTCGGCACCGCCAAGACCGTCACCATCGCCGTCGGCACCCTGTCTGGCGCCGACGCGGGCAACTACACCCTGGTCGCCAACTCCCTGACCACCAGCGCCAGCATCACCGCCCGCGGCCTGACCGTGGCCGGACTGTCCGTGCCCGACAAGGTCTACGACGGCACCACCGCGGCCACCCTCTCAGGCCTGGCCGGCGCGCTGCAAGGCGTCATCTCCGGCGACACCGTCACCCTCAACCCCGGCTCGGCCAGCGCCACCTTCACCGACAAGAACGTCGGCTCCGCCAAGACCGTCAACCTCGCCGGCCTGTCGCTCTCAGGCACCGATGCGCTGAATTACAGCCTGAGCACCCCCACAGGCCTGCGTGCCAGCATCACCCCGGCCACCCTGACCGCCGGCGGTTTGTCGGTGGCCGACAAGGTCTACGACGGCACCGTGCAGGCCCGCTTGAGTGGCGTGTCCACCCTGATCGGCGTGCTCGGCCAGGACAGCGTGAGCCTGAACCTGCAGGAAGCCTCCGCCGTCTTCCTGGACAAGAACGCCGCAGCAGCCAAGCCCGTGAGCCTGAGCAACATCGCGCTGACGGGCAACGACGCGCGCAACTACACCCTCGTGGTACCCACGGGCTTGAGAGCCTCCATCACTCCACGGCCCCTGAACCTGAGCTTTTCCAGCGCGAACAAGGTCTACGACGGCACCACCCTTGCCGCTGTCACTGCGCAAGACAACCGCGTCGTTGGCGACACGCTGTCGCTGGCCTTCTCCGCCGCCTTCGTCGACCGCAACGTGGGCACGGGCAAGGCCGTCAACATCGCCTCCATCACGCTGTCTGGCGCCGACGCTCCCAACTACACGGTGCCCATCACCGGCAGCACCACCGGCAACATCACCCAGCGCGCGCTGGCCACCTGGACGGGCTCCTCCAACGGCAACTGGAGCAACGCTGCCAACTGGGACGCCCTGCCCGACGGCAACAACGTGGCTGCAGTGGTATTGCCCGCTGGCGTGCAGATCACCTACGACCTGTCTGGCCTGAATCTGACCTCCCTGACCAACGGCGGCAGCTTGCTTGTCTCCGGCAGCGGCCTGAAGCTCGGGGCGCTCACCAACACCGGCAGCCTCGTCGTCTCCAGTGCGCTGGACCTCAGCGGCTTGCAGGTCAGCGGCGCAGGTAGCCTGAACAACCAAGGTCAGCTCACGCTATCAGGCACCACGCTGGCCTCGGCGCTGACCAACAGCGGCACCGTGCTGGCCAGCGGCAGCAACACCCTGGCCTCGGTGGCCAACAACGGCGCCTTCAACGTCAGATCGGGCACCACCAGCGCGTCATCCTTCAACCAGACCTCGGGCACCACCACGCTGGGCGCCGCGGGTGGCAGTACCGCCACCCTGGGTGCTGCCAACGGTGCCACCGTCTCGGGCGGGCGACTGCAGGGCTCAGGCACGGTGGGCGGCAACCTCAACCTGTCCAACGCCATCCTCGCCCCAGGCTACTCGCCAGGCGCACTGAGCGTCCAGGGCAACCTGACGCTGGGCGCAGGCTCCACGCTGCTGATCGAGCTGGGTGGCACCGACCCCTCAGCCTACGACCAGGTCTCGGCCTCAGGCAACTTGCAGCTCGCCGGGGTGATGGTGCTCAGCAGCCTTGACGGCTTCAAGCCCACCGCCCTGCAGTCCTTCCAGATTTTCAGAGCCCAGGGCACCGCCTCCGGAAGCCTGGACAGCGTCACCACCGCAGGCGGCAACCTGGAGGCCCTTCAACTCAAGAGCCTGATCGTGACTTCCGCCAGCGGCAGCACCCCCGTGCCCGCCACCACGTCCACGCTCAGCAACCCCGTCATCGAGACACAGATCGTCAACTCGCTGACTTCCTCGGTGACGAGCACTACCGGCAGCACAGCCACCACCTCGACGTCCTCTTCATCACCCATCAACGCCGCGCTGCTGAACACGAACTTGAGCAGCGCCGCCTTCAAACCCCTGGTGCCACCACCTTATGTGCCGCCCCCGCCGCCACCTCCGCCACCGCCCCCTCCAGTGCCCGCCCCAGTACCCTCTCTGGCCCCTGCGCCGCTGAGTCTGTCGACTGCTGCGCCCCCCGCACCGCCCGCAACCTCGCCAAGCCCGACCCCAAGCCCGTCACCAGGCCCATCTGCGGCACCCGCACCGGCACCGACACCATCGCCCACGTCATCTCCGGCTCCATCGCCCTCGTCCGCGGCCTCCCCAAGCCCCGCGCCCGCACCCGAACCCTCTCCCGCGCCGGCCCCCGGCCCCGCCGCCGACAGCTCCTCTGGCGAGAAGAAGAGCGACACCGCAGCCTCGCCCAGCCCCTCACCTTCGCCTTCGCCCTCGCCTTCACCAGCTCCATCGGCCGCCGCCAAGGCCGCCGAGGCCGCGGGCCAGACCCCGGCCCCGGCCCCCGCGCCAGCGGTGCCCGTGGTGCGCGTGGCCGCCGTGAAGTCCCTGGAGCTCGACCCCGCGCCCGCCCCGGCCCCAGCCACCGCCAGCCGCAAGGAAACCGCCGAGGTCAGCTACGCCAAGCCCCAGGCGGATTCCAAGGACAAGGACAAGGGCAAGGGATGCTGAGCTTGGGTGCCTCGAACGCCGCCTCACGCAGCGCCGCGCCGGCGAGCGGCGCCGCGTGGGCAGCCCTGCGCACGCCAGCCCGCTGGCGCCAGGCCCTCAGCCGGCTTGCCCTCACCCCCGTCCTGAGCACGGTCCTGGCCCTGTGCGGCCTGAGCCCCGCCCAGGCCCAGCCCGCCGCCGAGGTACGCAGCGCCACCGGCGTGGTCTTCGCCCAGCCTCAGGGCGGCCAGGTCAAGATCGTGCAGGCCGGCGCCAAGCTCTCCGTGGGCGACACCGTGGGCACGCAAAAGGGCGCCTTTGCCCTGGTGGTCTTCAACGACGGTTCGCGCGTGGCCCTGCGCCCAGAGTCAGCCATCGCCATCCGGGGCTTCAGCTTCAAGCCAGACGACCCCGCCAACGACCAGATGTCCGTGCAACTGCTCAAGGGCTGGCTGCGCAACGTCTCCGGCCAGATCGGCAAGCGCGGCAACGAGGCCGGCTTCGAGATGAAGGTCAACGACACCACCATCGGCATCCGCGGCACTGACTTCGGCGTACGCCTGTGCGACGAGGAATGTGCCGCCAGCGACGAGGCCATCCCTGAGGGCGTGCTGCCGCAGTCAGGCCGTCTGGGTCAGTTGTTGTCCAGCAGCCAACCCGTTCAACGCCTGAGCGAAGGCATCACGCCGTTGGAACTGGTTGCCGGCGGCGCGCTGTTCCTGGGCGACGTGGTCACCAGCGGCGACGCCGAGGCCCTGGTGGGCCTGGACGACGGCACCCGCCTGGTGCTGGGCCCGGCCACCCGCCTGGCGCTGCGCGCCGAAGAAGACGAACGCGGGCGCCGCGCCATCCGGGTGGACCTCAAGCAGGGCAACCTGCGCCTGGCCACGCCCACGCAGCCCGGCGCACGCCTGTACGGGCTGCTGCTCAACGCCGGGCAGCTGCTGGGCGTGCGGCAGGACACCGCCCTGGACGTGGGCTGCGAGCAGCCCGCGGGCGACGGCGACTTTGCCTGCGGCGCAGCCAACGTGGTGCTGCGCCGCGGGCAGTCCGAGGTACTCACCGACACCGGGCTGCGCAGCCTGCGCCCGGGCCTTCCACAGCGCTTGGCCGAGCCGGGCGCCACGCCACCGCCGCCCCCTGCGCAGGGAGTCCCGGGCGCAGCACCAACAGCACCAACAGCACCAACAGCACCAACAGCACCAGTAGCACCTGCCGTACCTGCTGTACCGCCCACACCTTCAACGCCAGTGCCCTCCCGCACCGACCTCGGCACGCAGCCAGCTGTAGCCACCGCCACCGCCGACCGCATTCACCAGACCGCCGACGCCGAGCGCTGGGACACCTGGGCCCCAGGCGCGCACCCCATGGCCGGCCTGCGCACCTACACACAGTGGCGCCAGCGCCAGGCCCAACAGGCTGACCCCACCACCCAGGGGTTGTGGCTTATTGCACAGGGCACACCCACCCCCTCAGCCCCGACGCTGCCCACCTTGGGGCCGCGCACAGGCGGACTGTTCGACCCCATGGACATCCCGCGTGACGCTGCACGCCCGCCCAGCGCCACCGAGCGCCCGCAGGTGGGCGTCTACACCGCCGTCTTCGAAGGCCGCATCGCCTTGTCCAACCCCCGCGGCCAGATCCTCATCCCCGCCGGCCAGGGCGGCTTCGCTCCCCCCACGCCCACCGTCCCGCCCAGGCCGCTACCCGCCGCCCCACGCTTCATGGAACTGGACAAGGAACTCGACAAGTCCAAGCTCTACCCTGGGCAATGCCCGAAGTGACGCTCGGCGGCCACCACCAGGTGGGGCTAGCAGTCCAACTGGCTCGGCGCCAGGAACTTGCGCGCGTACTGTTGCGGCACCTGCCTGGCCACGAACACAGCGTACAGATCGGGGTCGATATGCCCGTTATCGCGGAAGTTATCCATGATCTTCAGCGCCTGTGACAACTTCATGGGTGCCTTGTAAGGGCGGTCGGCAGCGGTCAGCGCCTCGAAGATGTCGGCAATGCCCATCATGCGTGCCTGGAGGCTCATCTCTTCGCGCTTCAGGCCCTTGGGGTAGCCCTTGCCATCCATGCGCTCGTGGTGGCCGCCGGCGTACTCCGGCACGCGGGCCAGGTGCTTGGGCCAGGGCAGCTCCTCCAGCATCTGGATGGTGGCCACGATGTGGTGGTTGATCACCTCGCGCTCCGACGCGGTGAGGGTGCCGGCGCGGATGGTCAGGTTTTCCACCTCGTTGTCGCTCAACACTGGCCCAGGCGCGCCATCGTCTGCAGGCCAGGTTTCGGCAGCCGCAATATCGCGTACGCGCTGCAGGGCGGCTTCATCCATGCGCTCGCTGCCCTTGTTGGCCTGGCGCAGGAAGGCAAGATCAGCGTCCAGCCGCTGTTGGCGTTGCCGCAGCCGCTCGAGCTCGGTCTGGCGGTCAGCACCCTCGGCCACCGCGCGCCAGCACTGAGCCTCGGCGGCGTGCTTCAGCGCCTGGAAGCGCGTGGCCACGAGTTCGATGCGGTCGAAGATGGTCTCAAGTTTGGTGGCCTTGTCCACCACGTGCACTGGCGTCGTGATCTTGCCGCAGTCGTGCAGCAGCGCGGCGATGCGCAACTCGTAACGGTCTTTGTCGGTAAGGCTGAAGCCCGCCAGGGGCCCATCACTGGTCTGGTTGACTGCCTCAGCCAGCATCATCGTGAGCTCGGGCACGCGCTCGCAGTGCCCGCCGGTGTAGGCCGATTTCTCGTCAATCGCTGTGTCGATGAGCTTGACGAAAGACTCGAACAGCACCTCCAGCTGCCGTATGAGCTGCCGGTTGGTCAGTGCCACGGCAGCCTGCGAGCCAAGCGACTCCGCCAGTCGTTGGTCCCCTGGCGTGAAGGCGCGCACCGCACGCGTGTCCCCATGAATGGCGTTGAGCAGCTGCAGCACGCCAATCACCTCGCCCTCATGATTTTTCATGGGCACCGTAAGAAAGGAGGTCGAGCGGTAGCCCGTGGCCGCATCGAAGCGCCGCATGCCCGAGAAGTCATAACGCGTCTCTTGGTACGCGTCTGAAATGTTGGCCGTCTCACCGCTGAGCGCCACGTGAGCCGCCACCATATGGCTGTTGGGCCGCCCGTCCGCCAGGTAAAGCGGCAGGTCCTTGAAATGCGCCGGCACGGGAGAGGCGGAAGACCCGCCAAAGGCGATGCCCAGGGAGTCGGTGCGCAGGATCTTGAACTGCAGCCGCTGCCGGTCTTCAGACACCGTGTAGAGCGTGCCGCCATCGGCCTGCGTGATGGTCTTGGCCGCCAGCAGAATCTTCTCCAGCAGGCGGTCGATGTCCTTTTCACCGGACAGCGACGCGCCGATGTCGTTGAGCTGTTCCAGCCGCGTGTAAAGACTGTCGACGTTGTCCATGCGAGGACGCTCCCCTGCCTTCTTTACTTGATGCACACCTCGCGCACGCGGTGGATGTCGGTGGCGCCTTGCAGCACCTTCTCGATACCGTCCATCTTCAGCGTGCGCATGCCTTCGGCCAGCGCCACGCCCAGGATCTCCGGCACCTTGGCCTTTTCCTGGATCAACGCCTTCACGCCGTCACTGGCCACCAGCAATTCGTGCAGGCCAATGCGGCCCTTGTAGCCCGAGTCCTGGCAGGTGGGGCAGCCCTTGGCGCGGTACAGCTGGTAACGCCCTTGCGGTGCAAAGCGCTCGCGCCAGTCAGCGGCCACGGCCTGGCGCGCGGCCGGCGGGTCGGCCTTCCAGGCCGCAGTGTGGGCCAGCTCGGTGCAGTAGTCATCGAGCAACTGGTTCACCTCGGCCGCATCGGGCTCGTAGGCCTCCTTGCACTCCTTGCACAGGCGCCGCGCCAGGCGCTGCGCCAGGATGCCCAGCAGCGCGTCAGCAAAGTTGAACGGGTCCATGCCCATGTCCAGCAGCCGGATCACCGACTCCGGCGCTGAGTTGGTGTGCAGGGTGGACATCACCAGGTGGCCCGTGAGCGAGGCCTCGATGCCCGTGCCCGCGGTTTCGCTGTCACGCATCTCGCCCACCATGATGATGTCCGGGTCAGCCCGCAGAAAAGCCCGCATCACCGCCACGAAGTCCAGCCCGGCCTTGCGGTTGACCTGCACCTGGCGCAACCCGTCCTGGGTGATTTCCACCGGGTCTTCGGCCGTCCAGATCTTGGTCTCGGGCTTGTTCAGGTGCTTGAGCACCGAATGCAGCGTCGTCGTCTTGCCCGAGCCCGTGGGTCCGCACACCAGAAAAAGCCCGTAGGGCTTCTCGATGCAGCGCAGCAGCGCCTCGTGGTTGCGCGGCGACAGGCCCAGGCCCGGCAGCGGAATGGGCTCGCCCGC
>CAYSOD010000049.1:0-3668 GCA_964432385.1 uncultured Rubrivivax sp. | reverse complement strand
TTGCCCTTGCCAGGCCGCGGCTCCACGTGAATGTCAGACGCACCTTGTTGGTAGGCCTCCACCACCACCCGGTTGACCAGCCGCACCAGCTCGTTGTCCGACGCGGCGGACATGTCATCAGCAGGGTTCTCACCAGACTCGTCGGTGTCCGCCAGGTCCGACAGCAAGTCTGAGACGCTATCGGTGGCCTTGTTGGAGTCGCCAAAATAGTCCTGCAGAAAGCGCTCGAACTCCTCTTCCGTGGTGACGCGGTAGTCGATCTTGCGCTTGTTGTAGACGTTCACCACCACCCTGGACGCGCGGGTGCGGTCGGGGTCGGTGCACACCACCACAATGCCTGTGGGGCCCTCCTCCAGCGGCACCCAGCCGCTGCTCTCAGCGAACTCCCGGCGCAGGTTGCGCAGCAGTTCGGTGGGTTTCACCCGGTTGGGCTTGAACGGCTCATAGGGCACGCCAAAGGTGGCGGCCAGTTGTTCGCCCGAGCGCGGCGCGGCCGGCACTGCGGGGCCGGGCGCTGTGGCTGATGGGGTGGCTGCGGCCACACCCGCAGGGCTGACCACCTGCTTGAATGCCGCCCCCTGGCGCCTGCGCAGCATGGCCACCGCCAGCGTTTGCGCCAGCTCGCGCGCGCCCTCCATCACCAGCGCCGGGAAAGGCCCGGTGCCCTTGAAGTTGATCAGTTGCAGCACGCCCAGCAGGTTCTGCTCCACCGTCAGCGGCAGCACCAGCATCTGGCGTGAGCGGTAGCCCGTGAAGTTGTCCACCCCCTTGTGGAAGTTCAGGCTCTGGCTGATGCGTTGCAGTTCCTGAACGTCGTAGACGTTGGCGATGTTCAGCATCTGCCGCGTGGCGGCCACGTAACCGGCCACGCTGCGCTCGTCCACGGGCAGGCGGATGTCCCTGAGCTTGTTGAGCCCCGTCTTCACGCGCGAGACGATCTCGCGCCCACCCACGTCCAGCTCGTACAGCGTCATGCGGTCGGCATGAAGCAGCTCGCAGATCTCCTGCGCCATGTCCAGCTGCCAGGCCTGCATGTCGTTCGTGGCGTGGATGCGGTTGGACACCTGCTGCAACTGCTTCAGGAACACCACGCGGTCCATCACCACGGCCAAGCCGTCGGCGGGGGTGGCGTGCCCGCCCGAGCCCGGCAAGATGGACAGGCCGCTAGATAGAGCGCTGGAAGTCTGCATGGGATCTTCCTGTGGAAGGCGTTTTCAGCGAGGCTCTAGTATCCGGTGGAATGGGGGCGGCGGCGCACTCCGTAAACTCTGTGCATGCCCTATCAAAGATTGGCCCGGGCGGCCTTCTGGCTCACCACTGCTGCGGTGCTCGTGCTGACGCTGATGCCAGCGCAGTTTCTGCCTGACAAGGGGCCGTTCAATTTCTGGGACAAAGCCCAGCACGCGTTGGCCTTTGGGGTGCTCACGGCGCTGGGCCTGTGGGGCTGGCCTCAGCCGGTACTGCGCTGGCGTGTGCTCGTCGCCCTGGTGGCCCTGGGGGGCGCTATTGAGGTGGCTCAGCACCTCACGGGCTGGCGACACGGCGAATGGGCTGACTGGCTGGCAGACGCAGCAGGCGTGGCGCTGGTGGCGCTGATCTTCTTGACTGTTCGCCCGGCGCGCGGTGCCGAACCACCACCACCCCGCCAAGGGTGACGCCTAAATCTGAAACTCCACCCACCCCTTTCGGCGGTAGTGTCCGCGCACGATGCGCTCGGCCATGAAGGGCACCACCACCCAGGCCAAACCCAAGGTCAGCGGAACCGCCGCGAGGTGAATCAAACCCGGCCACCAAATACCGCGAGACATGAAGTAGAGCGGCCCGCAAAGTAGCGAGTAAAGGAACGGCTCACCCAGCGGCGCTATGGTCTCGCTGGAAGGGTCCCTGAACGCCAAACGTCGCGCCAATTCTCTCTCCGCAAACTCGGTACGACCATTCTAGGCTTCGTTTGTCATTTCGGTGATCTTGACGCCGCTACATAACAGCTTCAACGGCATGACTGCACAGCCAGTGGCAACCCTTACCGATGCAACAGACGGCCTGCCCACACCAACCAACGCGGCGTCCTGAAGCGCACGATGCTCAGGTAGAGCCCCACGTAGGTGAAGGCAAACACAAACAAACACACCAACAACACGGGCGTGTCGTCGTAAAAAGTCACCGCAGGCAGGATAGACAGGCCGCACAGCGCCCAAAGGTATGGTGAGGTCATGGAGTTGCGGCGGTTCAGCGACTTGGCGTTGGGCGCACCGCCCACCGCCCACCTCACCACGCGCCTGAACAGCAGCGAGTGCAGGTGAATGCCGTCAGGCTCCCAGGTGGAACGGCGCCTGCCGCGGCGCAACTTGCGCCGCACCATGGAAAAAAGAGTCTCGAAGATGGGGTAAATGCAGACCATCAGGCCGAACATGGGGCTCACTTCGGCATTGCGGTGCACCAACAGCACCGCCAACTCCGCCATCAGAAAGCCCAGCAGGTAAGCCCCGCCGTCCCCCAGAAACACCAGCCCAGCCGGGTAATTCAGCACAAAAAAGCCCAGCACCGCCGCTACGCAAGCCAGGGTCAGGCGCAGCACGAAGGTATCGCCCACCTGCCAGGCCACAAACGCCAGCGCCAGCAAGATGAGCATCACGCACATCGAGGCCAAGCCGTTGAAGCCATCGATGATGTTCACCGAGTTGGCGACGCCGGCCACGCCCACCAAGGTGATCAGCACGGTCAGCCAAGGCGCCCATCCGACCAACTGGTCCAGCCACACGACATCGGCCCTGTCGATCAAGGCCCCCAGCGACACTGCCGCCAGGCCCGCTGACAAGGCACACGCCAGCAGTCGTACACGTGGTGTCACTTTCTTGGTCAGATCTTCTGCCAAGCCCGCAGCAAAAGCCGGCACCGCGCTCACCAGCAGCAACAAGGCCATTGCCGCATCGGCCCAGCCCGCCAGCCATGCCGAGCCGGCTGCAGCCCATAGGCCAGCGAACACGCCCACCCCGCCCACACGCGGTACGGGAGAGGTATGAAACTTCTGAGGCCCGCTCTGATAGCCCTGGTCCAGCCACCGGGCCCGCTGCGCGCCTTGGCGTACCACCCACAGCGTGCCGACAAACGAGATGGCGACTGCAGAGGTGGCCATCAGCAAGGTGAGTCTCACGGTCTTAGACCTTTTTTGATTGTTTCCCTGACCGTCAGATTGTGGCCTGCGCAAAGGCAGCTTGGGCACGCGATCGAACGTTCTGACAATTCCTTACATTGGCGAGTGTTGCAGATCCGCAAATCCGACGCGAGCCACCACAGCAGGTGACGCTGTCCTCAAGTGCTGTCACAGCGCCCACCTGTCCTGAGCATCCGCTCGTTGGTCAACACTGAACAGCCACACTCAACCAGCGAAGTTTTCGACTTTGCCATAACTTTCCGCTTTGCCAAGTGTTGCAATCCTGCATCGGCAGTGGAAGGGTGTCTGAACCGGGCTACCATTCGTTCAAGGTCAAACGCAACAGCCTGACCCATCACGCTTGCACCATCTTGGTGCTTGTTGTGTGCGGTAGCCCGCTTGGCCATCCAAGTTTCGGCCAGAACGAGCGCAGAATCCAACGCTCTTACCTGCTCACTTTGTCATGAGCCCCACCCCCAAGATCTACGTAGCCGGCCACCGCGGCATGGTGGGCAGT
>CAYSOD010000048.1:0-14020 GCA_964432385.1 uncultured Rubrivivax sp. | reverse complement strand
CCGATGCGGTGCTCGCGCGGGCTGACGAAGCCTTGTATGCCGCCAAGGAGGGCGGACGCAACACGGTGCGGGCGTGCTGGCCTGGGTTACCCGCCGGAGACGCCTGAAACCTCGGCCCTAGCCTGCCGCTCGGGTGTCGTGCCTTGCTGGCGCGCCGCGCCGCTGACGCTCCACCCGGGCTTCATCAAAGACTTGCCTGCTCAGACCTCGCGGCCCGCCCGGTTTCCGCCGTGCATGGCGCCCTCGATGTAGCCCACTTCGGCCCCGTCGCCTACGGCCATGACGGGCACACCGAGGACCGTCAGGGCCTCCGCCAGAGTGTGGTCGGGCTCGGCGCCAATGGCCAGCACCACGGAGTCTGACGGCGTGCGCTGCTGCGCCCCTTGCGCATCGCGCCACAGCACCTCGCGCGATTCGATGGCGTCCACGGTGGCCTGCGTGTGCAGCTGCCCGTGGGTGCGCACCACGTCCAGCACGCGCCACCGGCGCACGATGCTCAGTTCGCGCCCCGGCTTGTCGCTGGGCTCCAGCACCGTGACCTCGCGGCCGCGCTCGAGCAGAAACTCCGCCAGCTCCAGACCCACCAGCCCACCGCCCACGATCACCACGCGTCGGCCCAGCGGCATCCACAGCTTGGAAAGTCCCTTGAGGGCCTGCTGGCTGTCGGTCACGCCCAGCATCCCCCCTGCTTTGAACAGGGCGCGCTCGGCCAGGTTGAGCTTGGCCCGCGCGATCTCGTCGGCACCGTCGCCCGTCATCAGACGTCGCAGCTCGTCGCCACTCCAGACATGGCGCTGGTCAGCCCCCGGGATGGCGGGTGCCGCACGCCGCGCGCCTGTGGCCACGATCAACGCGTCCGGCTTGAGCGCGGCCACGTTCTCGGGCGTCGCAGCCGTGTTGAGTCGCACCTCGATGGGCAGACGCTTGACCTGCTCCACCAGGTGGTCCAGCAGGACGCCGTTTTCGGCGTAGGCCAGGGCGGCGAAGAAGAGGGTGCCGCCCAGACGGTCGCTGCGCTCCAGCAGCGTCACGCGGTGCCCACGCAACGCGGCCACCCGCGCCGCCTCCATGCCGCCAGGGCCACCGCCCACCACCACCACGTGGCGCGGCGTGGCGGTCGGCTCGATGACCGCGTCAAACTCATGGCCGGTCAGCGCGTTGACGGAGCACTTCACGCGCTGGTTGACGAAGATCTGGCTCACGCAGGCGTAGCAGTAGATGCAGGGCCGGATGTCCTGCGGCCGGTTGGCGGCGAGCTTGATCGGGATCTCGGGGTCGGCCAGCATCTTGCGCGCCATGGCCACGAAGTCGTAACGGCCGGCCGTGATGTCCTGCGCCGCCAGGTCGGGCTCGATGCGGCCGGCGGCGATGACCGGGATGCTCACGGCCGCCTTCACGGCTTGCGTGTTGGAGACAAACCCGCGCGGCGCGTGCACCAGTGGCGCTTCGGTGAAGGCGGTGCCCGTGGTGATGGTGGCGTAGGCCGAGACGCTGATGGCGTCTGCCCCCGCCGCCTCGCACAACTGGGCCGTGGCCACCGCATCGGCCAGCGTGATGCCGCCGGGGGTGCGCAGTTCCTCGGCGTCCAAGCGCACCCACACCGGAAAGCCCGCGCCGCAGCGCACCTTGATGGCGCAGATGACTTCCAGCAGCAGCCGGGCGCGGTTTTCCAGCGGGCCGCCGTAGACGTCGATGCGCTGGTTGTAGTACGGCGACAAGAAGCCCGCCAGGATGTAGGTGTGCGCCCCGTGCACCTCCACGCCATCAAAGCCCGCAGCCTGCGCCCGGGCGGCGGCGGCCGCAAAGTACTCCACCATCTGGGCAATGTCGGCCTGGTCCATCACACGCAGGCGCGGCCGGGTCTTGCCCAGGCCGCCCACGAAGGTGGCCATCTCCTCAGCGGTGAGGGCCTGCAGCATGTCGGTCTTGGTGTGTGGAGGCAGCGAGGGCACCCACATCTCGCGTCCGGCTGCCAGGTCACGCGTGGCCGTCTTGCCGGCGTGCTGCAGTTGCATGGCGATCTTGGCGCCGTGCGCGTGCACGCGCCGGGCCAGCGCGGCCAGCCCGGGGATGAACTCGTCGCTCGACACCCCCACTTGAAAGGGCTCGGCCGTGCCTGCGGGGAAGGCCACCGCACACACGCCCATGGTCAGCAGCCCTGCGCCGCCCTTCGCGCGGGCCTCGTAGTAGGCCTGGATGCGCTCGCCGCAGGTGCCGTCGTCCTCGGCGAAGTTGGAGCCCATGGGCGCCATCACGATGCGGTTGCGAAGCTCCAGGCCGCCAATGCGGCCGGGTTGGAGGAGGGCGGTAAAGGGGTTGTCTTGGTTCACATCAACCATTCTGTAGAGGGGGCTGCCACGGTCATCGTCCGAACGGACGCTGAACGCCGATGCGGCTCGTCCGAAGATCCGGCTGTGCTGCTGGCATCGAAGACACGGGTCCATGCCCACTCTGATGCCCCAGACGGCCCGCTCACCCGCGCCATCGCGCGCTCCATCTGCCTCCAACGCCCATGACCACCATCGCAATCTCTGGTTCCCGCTCCGGGATCGGTGCCGCCACCGCTGCCGCCCTGGCGGCCCTGGGCCACCGCATCATCGGCATCGACCTGCGGGAAGCCGACATCTGCGCTGACCTCTCAGACGCTGCTGGTCGCGCGTCTGCCGTGCAGCAGGTGCTGAGCCAGTGCGAAGGGGTGCTGGACGGTCTGGTGCTGTGCGCCGGCCTTGGCGCGCACGTGGAGCCGGCGTCCAAGATCGCCGAGGTGAACTACTTCGGTGCCGTGGAGCTGCTGGATGGCCTGCTGCCGGCGCTGCAGCGCGGCGCTTCGTCCAATGCGGTGGTGGTCTCCTCGGTGGCCTCGTCTCAACTGCCCTGGGACCGCAACCCGCTCGCTGCGGCGCTCGAGGCCGGTGACCACGCTGCGGTCGAAGCGGTGTGCACGGGCGCCGGCGCCAAAGCCGGGCACTTGGCCTACGCGGGCTCCAAGAACGCGCTGACCGTGGCCGTGCGCCGCCGTGCCGTGGCCTGGGGCCAGGCCGGTGTGCGTCTGAACACTGTGGCTCCGGGTGCGGTGGAGACACCGCTGCTGCAGGCCGGCCTTCAAGACCCGCGCTACGGCGCCGCCATCGAGAAGTTCGTCGCGCCGATCCCCAGACGGGCCACCCCGCAAGAGATCGCTTCCATGATCGCCTACCTCATGGGCTCAAACGCCGGCTTCATCCACGGTGCGCAGTTCTTCGTGGATGGAGGCATTGACGCCATGTCCCGGCCGACGCAGTTTTGACGGATCTTTGACCCGCTCAAAAAGCGGGGCATTTGGCCCCGCTATTGCTTCACCTACTTCGTCGGCCCCGCCGCTCCACTGCGCTCATCGGGCCGCAAGCTGCCGCCCACCTGCCGAGGTGGAAACTCGCGCAGGCTCATGACGTGCTGACCCAGGATGTCCTGGAACACCCCGCCAATCCAGGCCTTGCGCAGGCCCATCTGTTGAGCGTCGCGGGCGGTGGCGTTCTTCTCGAAGGGGTCCATGCGCAGATTGCGGAACATGAAGCTCTGCCTGAGCGGATCGAAGAAGCCGTCGCGCTCCTTGAACAAGCCCTTCCACGGTCCCCAGCGCAAGCCAACCAATTCCTTTTCGTTGTAGTAAACGAAGTGCTCTCGCGAGGACGGTGCGGCACCTAACCAGTGCTGCAGGTTGTCCACACCGTCGATCTTCACGTTGTGGCTCGCCTTTAGTTGCTCGGCCACATTCGGCACACCTGCGGCGCGCGCCAGTGTGGTGAACAGGTCGTAATGGGTCTGGATCCCGTTGGACACGCTTCCCGGCTTGATGGCGTCTGGCCAGCGCACCAGCATGGGCACGCGGTACCCCCCTTCCCAAGTGCTGGACTTCTCGCCCTTGAAGGGCGTGGTGCCACCGTCCGGCCAGGTGAAGACCTGCGGGCCGTTGTCGCTGGTGAACAGCACGATGGTGTTCTTGGCCAGGCCCAAGTCGTCCAGCTTCTTCAACAAGCGCCCGATGTGCTGGTCCAGTTCCATCAGGCCGCTGCCATAGATGTCTTCCTCCGACGAGTGCGGCGTGGCCAGGTGGCGGCTTTCCTCCTTCAGGTGGGTGTAGACGTGCATCCGCGTGGGGTTGTGCCACAGGAAGAAGGGCTGCTTGTCCTTGGCCGCGCGCTCCACAAAGTTCAAGGAGCGCTCCAGGATCTCGTCGTCGAAGGTCTCCATGCGCTTGACCGTCAGCGGACCCATGTCGCGCGGGGTCTGGCCGGCAAAGGCCTCGATCACGCCGCGGGGCTTGTAGCGGCCCAGGCGTGCCGTAGGGTAGTCACGCTGAAAAGGTTCCTCCTCGGAATTGAGGTGGTACAGGTTGCCAAAGAACTCGTCGAAGCCGTGCTGGTGCGGCAGGTGCTCGTCTCGGTCGCCCAGGTGGCTCTTGCCGAAGTGCGCGGTGCGGTAGCCGCGCGCCTTGAGCACCTCGGCCAGGGAAGGGTCACGCTTGTCGTGGCCAATGGGCGAACCGGGGAGGCCGACGGTGGTCAACCCGGTGCGGATGGGCATCTGGCCGGTGAGAAAGGCGGCCCGGCCCGCGGTGCACGAAGGCTCGGCGTAGTGATCGGTGAACAGCATGCCTTCGCGGCCGATGCGGTCGATGTGGGGGGTGGGCACCATCATCCCGTGGCTGTACAGGCCCACGTTCCAGTAGCCGATGTCGTCGCCCATGATCATCACGATGTTGGGCCGCTCAGGCAGGGCACGCTGGGCCCAGGTGCCGGCAGCTACCAGCAGGCTGGCGCCCAGCAAGGCCAGGCTGCGCAGGGTTTTCTTCATCGTCTGGTCTCCTTCGATTCGGGTTTCAATGAGATCGGGGGTGATGCGGCAGGCTTTGCAGCGGGCTGGTTTGGTGCGGCCCCTGCGCCTCGCCACACGGTGCGAAAGCCCACGTGCTGCATGCCGGTGTCCACGCCATGGGGGGTGCGCGCGGCGGGCCGGTAACGGCCGCAGAAGTTGTCGGCGCACAGGAAGCTGCCGCCCTTGGCCACCTTCATGCCAGCGTAGGGGCCCCGGGTGTCGGCGTAATCGTCCTTGGTGAGCTCCCACACATTGCCCGCCATGTCGAACAGGCCGAAGCCGTTGGGGGCAAAGCACCCCACAGGTGCTGTGCCCCGGTGGCCGTCCTCCACCAGGTCTTTCACTGGAAAAATCCCCTGCCAGTGGTTGGCCAGGGGCTTGCCTTGGGCATCTCGCGCGTTCTTGTCGGCGCCCCAGGTGTAGTCGGCGTTGTCCAGGCCGCCGCGCGCGGCGTACTCCCATTCGGCCTCGGTGGGCAGGTCCTGCCCCGCCCACCGTGCGTAGGCCATCGCGTCCTCGAAGGCGATGTGCACCACCGGGTGATGATCGCGCCCCTTGAGCTGGCTGCCAGGGCCCTCTGGTGCCCGCCAGGAGGCACCGGGCGTCCAGGCCCACCACTGGCTGATGTCCACCATGTTGCGCACCTGCGCCGGTTGGCGGAACACGAGTGAGCCAGGCAGCAGTTCCTGTGGCTTGAGTTTGGGGAATTGCTGGGCATCCAGAGGCCGCTCGGCCACCGTCTTGTAGCCTGTGGCGGCCACGAAGGCGGCGAACTGAGCGTTGGTGACCTCATGGCGAAGGATGGCGAAAGGACCGACGCTGACCTCGCGTTGCGGTTTCTCCTCCCTGTAGAAGCGGTCTGAGCCCATTGTGAAGCGGCCGCCGGGCAAGGCCACCATGCCGGGCGGCAGGCCCGCAGCGGCAGAAGGGGTGACGGCACTGGCGCTGGCCGTGCTGGCGGGCATCTGGGCCATGGGCACGCCCTTGTAGCCTTCGCAAAGCCTTTGGGCCTGCGCGGCGTTCCAGCCCATCACCAGGGCACTTCCCAGCGCCAACTGAGCCAGGGTGCTGGTGCTGGCCCTCTGCTCGGCCCACCTTGTCCGGCCCGTGCCTGCGCGGCTCATCGCCCCTCGAAGCGTGGCTTGCGCTTGTCGATGAAGGCCTGCATGCCTTCCTTCTGGTCGCGCGTGGCAAACAGCAGCTGGTTGGCCTTGCGCTCCAGCATCAGCGCGGTGTCGAGCGAGGCGTCCATGCCGGCCAGCACCACTTCCTTGATCTGCTGGGCCGCCAGGGGCGGCATGCCGGCAATGGTGCGGGCCATCGCCAGCGCTTCCTCCAGCACCTGCGCATCCGGCACCACCAGGCTCACCAGGCCCATGACCCGGGCTTCTTCGGCCGTCACGGGCCGGCCTGTCAGCAGCATGCGCATGGCGTTGAACTTACCCACCGCGCGCACGAGGCGCTGCGTCCCGCCGATGCCCGGCATGATGCCGATGCGGATCTCGGGCTGCGCAAAGCTGGCGCCCTCGCCGGCGATGATGATGTCGCAGTGCATGGCCAGCTCGGCGCCGCCACCGAAGGCATAGCCGCACACGGCGGCAATCACGGGCTTGGGGCAGTGCTGGATGGGCGCCCAAAGACGCTCGGTGTGGCGCTGCAGGATGTCTACGGGCGTGGCATCCACCATGGTGCGGATGTCGCCGCCGGCAGCAAACACCTGGTCGCCGCCCGTGAGCACGATGCAGCGCACCGCCTGGTCGCCGGCCAGCTCGGTGAAGGCCTCGGCCAGCTGACACTGCAGCTCCAGGCTCAGGGCATTGGTGGCTTCGGGACGGTGCAGGCGCACCACCGCCACGCCCTCGGAGGGTCGTTCGATCAGCACCACCCGCGTTGTGTCAGCGGTCGGGTGCTTATGCGGCCGCGACGCCGCGGCTTGGGACCCTGGCGAAGAAGCAGCAGCTGACGGGCCTGCAGGTGGCGATCCGGACGACGTTGACATGGACATGATCCTCTTTGGACACGGGGCCAGGGGCATCGTCCGTTTGGATGTGGACTGGCCATGGCCGTCTGCCGATGATGCCCACCATCATGATGCCTGCACGTCCCACACCTGAAGCCGCTACCGCAGGCGCAACTGGCGTACCCACCCGCGTGGTGCTGGTCACGGGCGGCACCAAGGGCATCGGGCGCGAGATTGCGCAGGCCTTCCTGGCTCAGGGCTGCGAGGTGGTGGTGTGTGCCCGTAACGCCCCGGCCGCGCTGCCGGCGGCTGCTGGGCGCGAGGCTCGGTTCCTGCCCTGTGACGCGCGCGAGGCGGAAGCCCTGAAGGCCCTGGTGGCGCAGGTGGTGCAGCTCCACGGCCGGCTGGACGTGCTGGTCAACAACGCGGGCGGTGCCCCCATGGCGTCGGCTGCCACGGCTTCCCCTCGCTTCCACGAAGGCGTGTTGCGCCTGAACCTGATGGGGCCGCTGCATGCCGCACAGGCCGCCAATGCGCAGATGCAGCAGCAGGCCGAAGGTGGCGTCATCGTGTTCATCGGCAGCATCAGCGGCCTGCGCCCCTCGCCGGGCACGGCGGCCTATGGCGCGGCCAAGGCCGCGGTGATCAGCCTCGTATCTTCGCTGGCGGTCGAATGGGCCCCCAAAGTGCGCGTGGTGGCGGTCAGCCCTGGCATGGTGCTGACCGAGCAATCGCATCTGCACTACGGCAATGACGAAGGCATCGCCGCTGTGGCCGCCACCATCCCGGCGGGACGCTTGGCCACGGGGGCTGATGTGGCGAACGCTTGCGTGTGGGTGGCCTCGCCCCAGGCCTCGTACTTCAGCGGCGGCAATCTCTTGCTGCACGGTGGCGGCGAGAAGCCGGCCTTCCTGTCGGCGGCGCAGCCGACGACAGCCGCTCACGGCTCTTCGGCGGCGCAGCCTGCGTCGGCCACCCCTTCCCTCAAGACAACGCAGGAGACCTCGGGTGGCTGATCCCGATTGGATGAAGGACATCCGCGCCCTGGTGGGCAAGGAGTACGGCCGTGTCTACGGCTGGGACCCGGTCAACGCCCCCATGGCCCGCCAATGGGCCGAAGTGATGGGGCTGGACAACCCCGCCTACGCGGACGGCAGCGCCATCCCTGCAGCCATGCTGCAGGTGTGGTGCATGGAGGGGCCGCAGCTCAACCACTACCCGCCGGGCTCCACCACCGAGAACCCGTATGAGGCCCTGAAGCTCATCGAGGCGCACGGCTACCCCTCGGTGGTGGCGGTCAATTCCGAGCTTGAGTTTGACCGGCCGCTGACCGCGGGCGAGCGCCTGTACTACACCACCCGGCTGGACGCCATTGGCGAAGAGAAGACCACGGCCTTGGGCACCGGCTTCTTCGTCACCCTGGTGATGACTTATTTCGCTCAAGCAGATGCTGCCGTGGGTCCCGCTGAAGACGAGCGTGTAGGCCAACTGCTGTTTCGCGTCTTCAAGTTCAAGCCTGCGAATCCCGTCAAGCCCGTGACCGAGGGCTCTTCGACAAGCGCCGTGCCCAAGATCCTGCGGCCCGCGCCTGGCATCAGCGACGACACCCGCTTCTTCTGGGAGGGCGCCAAGGAAGGCAGGCTGCTGATCCAGCGTTGCAAGGGCTGCGGCACGTTGCGACACCCGCCGGGCCCCAGCTGCCCGCAGTGCCACTCCTTCGAATGGGACACCGTGCAGGCCAGCGGCCGCGGCACGGTCTATTCCTTCGTGGTGATGCATTACCCCGAAGTGCCTCCCTTCGACCACCCCAATCCCATCGGCTTGATCGAGCTGGAGGAGGGCACCCGCTTGATCGCGCAACTGATCGGCGTGAAGCCCGGTGAGGTGCAGGTCGGGCAGGCGGTGCAGGTGGAATTCCACACGTTCGAAACTGCATCGGGGCCCATGGCCCTGCCGCAATTCCGGCCCGTCGCGTCGGCCGGCTGACCAGGCTGCACAGGTTCTTCATCCATGGATTTCTCACTGACCGAAGACCAGCGCGCTTTTGCCGACACGGCCGCGGCCCTGTTTGGCGACCACTGCTCTGACGAGGCGCTGCGCGCGCATGACGTGGGGGATGCCCCCTTCATGCAGTCGGCCTGGCGCGAGGCCGTGCAGGCCGGCTTGCACGGTGTGATCGTCACAGAGGAGGCGGGCGGCCTCGGCCTGGGCATGACCGACCTGATGCCCGTGCTGCAGGCCCAGGGCCGTGCACTGGCCCTGGTGCCGCTGTGGGAGCACGCGCTGGCCACGGCCGTGCTGGCGCGCTTTGGAGGTGCTGCGCATGAGGCGCTGGTGTCGCAGGCGGCCGCCGGCGATAACCTGCTGATGTTGAGCCTGGCGGATGCCAACGCGTCGCGCGGGCTGGGCTTGCGCCTGCAGCGCGATGGCGAGGGCTGGCGTCTGCAGGGCCACATCGGCGCCGTGCCCCTGGCCGGCCAAGCCACCCGTGTGCTCTTACCGGCCCAGACGGATGAGGGCATGCGCTGGGTGGTGGTGGATCCTTCCCGCATGACGCAGACGCCAGGCCGCTCGCAGCATCACCTGGCGGTGGCGGACCTGGCCACGGACGGGCTTTCTGTGCAGCCGCAGGACGTGCTGCCCCCCGAGGCCCTGGCCTGGGCCGAACCGCGGGCCACTGCGGCACTGGCGGCGTTGCAAGTCGGTGTGACCGAGCGCCAGCTCGAGCGCACGGTGGAGTACGTCAGCCAGCGTAAGCAGTTCGGTCGCCCGATTGGCAGCTTCCAGCTGGTGGCCGGGCAGCTGGCCGATGGCTGGATCGCGTTGGAGGCTCTGCGCAGCAGCCTGTGGCAGGTGGTGTACCGGCTGGATGCCGGCCTGGGTGTGCAGGCCCAGGCCCTTGCACTGCGGGTGTTGGCCTGCGACTGCGGGCACCGCACCGGCCATACCGCCCAGCACGTGCACGGCGGCATCGGTGTGGACCTGACCTATCCCATCCACCGGCATCTCTACTGGAGCCGTGCCCTCAATGCGGCGTTGGGCGGCAGTGAAGCGCACCTGGAGCGCCTGGGCGACTGGCTCGCCGACAACGACCGACTCGGCTGGAAATATGACCTCCCGGAATGACCCCAAAGAAGATGCAGAAAACCTTTGACGCGGTGCAGGTGGGCGACGAACTGCCGCCGCTGGCCGTGCCCATCACCGTGCCGCTCATCGTGGGCGGCGCCGTCGCCACGCGCGACTACTTTCCCGGCCACCACGACCTGGAAGCCGCACGCGCCCTGGGCTCGCCCCACATCTTCATGAACATCCTCACCACCAACGGGTTGGTGCAACGCTTTGTGGAGGGCTGGGCGGGTCCGCAAGGCACGCTCAAGACGCTGAAGATGAAACTGGGCGCGCCCAACTATCCCGGCGACACCATGACCTTCACCGGGTCGGTGACCGACAAGCGCGCGGAAGACCGCAGCATCGAGCTCACCCTGGCCGGGCGCAATGCCATGGGGCCGCACGTCACGGGCACCGTTCGGGTGCAACTTCCATGAGCGGCGTGAGCATCAGCGGCATCTCCCGCCGCGCGGCCATCGTGGGGCTGGGCGCCACCGAGTTCAGCAAGAACTCCGGCCGCACCGAGTTGCGCCTGGCGATGGAAGCCACGCTGGCCGCGCTGGCGGATGCCGGCATCGACCCCACCGAGGTGGATGGTTTCTCCTCGTATTCGGTGGACAAGGTGCCCGAGTACGAAATCGCCCGCCTGCTGGGCGCGCGCAACGTCAGCTTCTTCTCGCAGGTGCCGCACGGCGGTGGTGCAGCGTGTGCACCCGTGCTGCACGCGGCCATGGCCGTGGCCACCGGCATCGCCAAGACCGTGGTGGTGTACCGCGCCATGAACGAGCGCAGCTGGTACCGCTTTGGCAGCGGCAGCTACGGCTTTGCCTCCACACCCATCTTCGAGAACGTGAACTACGGCTGGTACATGCCGCACGGGTTTCACACTCCGGCCGCGTGGGTGGGCATGTTTGCGCGTCGCTACATGCACACCTTCGGCGCGACGAGCGAGGACTTCGGCCGCATCTCGGTGGCGGTGCGCGACTTTGCTGCCACCAACCCGGCCGCCTTCTTCCATGGCAAGCCCATCACGCTGGAAGAGCACCAGAAGAGCCGCTGGATCTGCGAGCCCTTGCGTCTGCTGGACTGCTGCCAGGAGAGCGACGGTGCCGTGGCCATGGTCATCACCTCGGCCGAGCGCGCGCGCGATCTCAAAGGCAGCCCGGTGTTGATCGAGGCTGGGGCCCAGGGCATCAGCAGTGGTCAGCAGATCATGACTTCGTTCTACCGTGAGGACATCACCGGCCTGCCGGAGATGGGCCATGTGGCGCGCCAGCTCTGGCAGCAGAGCGGCTTGACGCCCGAAGACATCCAGACCGCGGTGATCTACGACCACTTCACCCCCTTCGTGCTGCCACAGCTGGAGGAGTTCGGCTTTGTGCCCAAAGGGCAGGCCAAGGACTTTATCCGCGCCGGCCACCATGCACGGGGTGGCAGCCTGCCTTTGAACCCGCACGGCGGCCAGCTGGGCGAGGCCTACATCCACGGCATGAACGGCATTGCAGAAGCTGTGCGTCAGGTGCGCGGCACGGCCGTCAACCAGGTGGCCGGCGTGCACCATGTGCTGGTCACGGCCGGCACGGGCGTGCCCACCAGCGGCTTGATCCTCGGCCGCCCATGAGGCACTGAACCTGTTTGTCGATCTCACTCCTGAACAGCACCGCCTGCGCCTGCAGGTGCGCGACTATTTCAACGGCCTGATGACGCCGGAGCTGCGCGTGCAGCTGCGCGGTGCCGAGGGCGGCCCGCTGTTTCGCCGCCTGGTGCGGCAGATGGGAGCCGACGGCTGGTTGGCGGTGGGCTGGCCGCGCGAGCATGGCGGCCAGGGCTACGCCGCCACCGAGCAGCTGATCTTCTTCGAAGAAGCCAACATCGCGGGCGCGCCCTTGCCATTCGTGACCATCAGCACGGTGGGGCCGGCGCTGATGGAGTCGGGCACCGCCGCGCAGAAGGCGCGGTACCTGCCCGGCATTGCTGCCGGCGAGATCGTCTTTGCCATCGGCTACTCCGAGCCCGATGCCGGCTCGGACCTGGCCACGCTCAAGACCCAGGCCCGGCTGGAAGGCGACCTGGCCACCGGCCGCTTCATCGTTAACGGCAACAAGCTCTGGACCTCGGGCGTGGAGTCGGCTGACCATGTGTGGCTGGCCGCCCGCACCGACCCGGATCTGCCGCGCCACAAGGGCGTGTCCATCCTCATCGTCGACACGGCGGCCCCGGGCTTTTCTCACACCTTGATCGAGACCGTGGGCAACACCACCTCGGCCACCTACTACGACAACGTGGAGGTGCCCGCAGGCAACCTGGTGGGCGAGCTGCATGGCGGCTGGAAGCTCATCACCGCCCAGCTCAACCACGAGCGGCTGGGCCTGGGGTCGTGGTCCGACAAGGTCTTCGGCCCCTTCCGCCGCGTGTTGGACTGGGCGCGCGCGGCTGATGAGAGTGGTCGTCGCGCCATGGACCAGGCCTGGGTGCGCCGGTCGCTCGCCGAGTGCGTCACGCGCCTGGAGGCCATGCGCATCATCAATTTCCGCATCGCCGCTGACCTGGAGGCCGGCGGCATGGACGTGGCGCTGGCCTCGGCCACCAAGGTCTACGGCAGCGAGAGCGTGGTGGAGATCCTGCGCAAGCTGATGGACATCGTGGGCGCCAACGGCCTGGTGCGGGCGGGATCCTCGGCGGCCTTGCTGATGGGCGAACTGGAGTACGAGGTGCGCGCCAACACCATCAACACCTTTGGCGGTGGCACCAACGAGATCCAACGCGAGCTGATCGCGCAATTCGGCCTCAAGCTGCCGCGCCCGGTGCGCTGACCCGGCCAGGCACAGCCACAGGCCAGAACGACGAGCGGCGCGCAGCAAGCGGCGACAGGGGCAGGGGAGACAGGCATGGACACCCGGGTCAAAGGCGGCATGGTGGAGATCGTGCCCCGAGAGGTGACACAGGCGAAGCTGGACCGCCGCTCTGCCGCCGCCATGCGCCACCGCGCTTCGCAGACCGAGTGCCTGGCCGAGCGCTTTGAGGCCATCGTGGCGCAGCATGGGGCGCGGCCCTTCCTGTTCTTCGGTGAAGAACGCATCACCTACGCGCAAGCCGATCGGCGCATCAACCAGGCCGCACACGCGCTGCGTGGCCTGGGCGTGCGGCGTGGCGATGTGGTGGCGCTGTGCATGGAAAACCGCCCTGCCTTCCTGGAGGCCTGGTTGGCCCTGGCCAAGCTGGGTGCCGTGGCTGCCTTCTTGAACACCAACGTCAGCGGTCGTCCGCTGCGCCACGCCTTGAGTGCCACGGGTGCGTCACGTGTGATCGTGGGTGAGGAGTGCCTGGGCCTGTTCGAGAGCCTGCAGGCTGAAGCCGCTGGCGAAGCGCCACCGCTGTGGCTGTGGCCTGATCCGCAGCGCCCGGCCACGGCCGAGGCCCGCGCCTTGTGTGCGCTGGACGTGGCCGAACTGGTGCGTGCAGCACCTGACACCGCCTCACCTGCGGACTGGCGCTCAGGCCTGACCGCGGGCGACCCGGCGGTCTACATCTTCACCTCGGGCACCACGGGTCTGCCCAAGGCGGCTGTGATCAGCCACGCGCGCTGGCTCATCACCGGCGATGTGATGCAGGTCACGATGGACATCAAGGCGGACGACTGCTTCTACTGCTTCCTGCCGCTGTACCACGGTGCAGCATCCCTGTCCGCCACCGCCACAGCCGTCATGGCCGGTGCCAGCCTGGTGCTGCGGCGCAAGTTCAGCCGCCGTGAGTTCTGGCCGGATGTGCGCCGCCATGGCGTGAGCATCTGCCAGTACGTGGGCGAGATCTGCCGCTTTCTGCTCAGCCAGCCTGCGCAGGCCGACGACCGCGTGCACTCCTTGCGCAAGATGGTGGGTGCGGGGCTGGCGTCCGAGATCTGGGACCAATGGGTGCGCCGATTCGGGCCGATGGACATCTTTGAAGGCTGGGGCAGCACCGAGGCCAATACCAACACCCTGAACCTGGACAACCGCCCGGGCTCCTGCGGGCGTGTCCCCTTCTGGGAGAAGACCAACCTGCGCCTGGTGCGGTTTGATGCGGCCAGCAACACCCACCCACGCGGAACGGACGGCTGGC